>DASRCD010000309.1:0-4274 GCA_035653315.1 Candidatus Angelobacter sp. | reverse complement strand
TAGAGCTTTTGCGAGTTCAATATTCTTCTGCTCCTTAATGCCTCGGCCAACGGAGACAATAATTTCAGCTTGCGTAAGATCAACGGCCTGCTTGGCTTCTTTGAACGGATCTTCCGGCTGATTGCGCTGGACGCCATCGGCAACTAGAGCATTCACCGTTTCAACGGGAGCGGCGGATGCGCCAGCCTCTGCTTTGTCGCCACGGAAAGCGCCGGATTGAAACGTAACAAAGTGCGGAGCAGGGCAGGCGAAGGAAACATCTGCGGCAAATTTGCCCTGGAACATCTGGCGGGTGAAGAGCAGCTTATCACCCTCTTTGCGGAAACCGGTTGCATCGCTGATGAGTGTGCGATCCAGAGCCGTGGCCAGTTGCGGAGCAAAGTCGCGCACCTGGTAGGTGTGCGGCATCAGTACCAGCGTAGGCTTTTTCTGGTTGATAAAGTCTTTCAGCGCCGCGACAACGCCATCCGGCTCATACTTGGCCAGTTTGGGCGACTCAATCGCATAGACTTTGGCCAGCTTTTTGCCCGCGATTTCCTGGGCAATGTTGATACCGCTGCCAAAAATGGCGGCTTGCACGGTTGCGCCGGTTTCTGCGGCAATGGCCTGCGCGGCGGCAATGGTTTCCAGAGAGACGCGGTTCAGCTTGCCTTCACGTTGTTCAACGATTACAAGAATTGTGTCTGCCATCTAGTTTGTTTGCCGTTTCTTTTTAATAAATCCCAGGACCATAAGGAACAGGGCAATAACCACGTCGCCATAAAACAGGCCCTGCATTAAATGATTGCCGCCGCGAACGTCCCATCCCACAAAAAGCATCCATCCCAGAGCGGCTGCCAGCATAATAAGGCCGACCACCAGGAAAGTCGCACCGGTTTCATGTTCAGTTATAGGCTTATAATTTCCGCCTTCAGGATCGTATTCCATTCGTTCCATGGTCCCTCCTTCTTCAAGGAATCTTTCTCTAAATCACGCGAATATCATTGCGCAGCTTGTCCACCAGTTTCTTGGCGACCTCACCCGGCGAACCTTCCAGCATCTCAGTTTTCTTGGTCTTCTGCGGAATGTAGAGCTTTTCAATTTTCTGCATGTTCTCGCCAAGCGCAGACTTTACTTCATCCATGGTGACCTTGCGCAGAGGCTTGTTTTTAGCTTGTTTGATGCCCAGCAGAGTGGCATAACGCAGCTTGTTAATGCCGGATTGAATGGTGAGCACGGCAGGCAAGGGAAGGCTAACATGCTGAAAGAAGCCTGACTCCAGTTCCCGCTTGACCTTGATCCCGCTGTCACTCTTCTGGATTTCCATGATGATGGTGGCGTGGGGCCAGCCCAGCAACTGCGCCATAATCACGCCCGTCTGGGCATAGCCATAATCGTCGGATTGCAGGCCGGTGAAGATGAGATCAAATTTCTCATCTTTAATGGCAGCGACAAATGCCTTGGCCATGTTGAAAGCGTCCAGGCCAACAAAGCCATTGTCTTCCAGATGAATGGCCCGGTCAGCGCCTTTTGCCAAGCCTTCACGCAATACCTGCTGGGCACGCGCCGGGCCAGCGGTGATCACCACCACTTCACCCGTATGCTTTTCTTTCTGCCGCAAAGCCTCTTCCAGGGCGTAAGCGTCCGGTTCGTTCACTTCATAAGAGACGTCGTCACGAATCCACGTGCCGCTTTCGTTGAGTTTGAGAGGCGCGTCTTTTTGGGGGACCTGCTTCATGCAGACCAAAATCTTCATAGGCGAATCATTCCTGTCCTAAACAACTTAGATGCAGCGGATGAACGGCTGTTCAGCCGCCGGAGGAAACTTGTAAGTATAAATGAGGGCAGGCGGTTATGGCAGAGAAGCAGGCAAAGCTTTTTGGCAGGGGGAACAAGACATAGAGATGCACCAAGAAGGCACACGGGACGTGCTATTCGTTCAAAAACGCCACGGACTGCACCCCCGCCACTTCAAAGCGTTTGCGGCAACGCATGTTCTTGCACATGGTCATATCTTCGCGGCGCACCATGTAACTCTGTGCTTTCGCGAACTTGGCACGGTCCCGCTCATCGGCGCGGCCAGGAAGTTGCCGCTTTTTGGTGCGTACCAGCCATGAGAGTTCATACTCGCCGGATTGGTGGCAATGAGGGCACGTAAGGGTATGGGTTTTCTTGGTTTCTTTTTCGTCGAAAAAATCACGCTCTTCCATCTTCTCCATTATCAACCACAAAGGACGGGAAGGTACAGCAAATCGCATTCTGGTTAAGCTGCGAACGCGCTGACGTTAATAAAGAGAATGAAAATAATGGCTGAGGAGTGAGAAGTAGAGTTCCTGGTTCTTGTGCTTTTTTCTATTTATGGTTGAATAGCCATGTGGCAAAGAAAAAAGCAAAGAAGTTTAGCGCCAGCAGTGCGGTGAAAGCCGCATCAAGGGCCGTTTTAGGAACGCCTCCTCCTGTGAGGCGTGCGGAAAACAAGAAGCGCGTCAAGAAGGAGAAGCACAAGCCCAGTCTGCAAAAGCTGCTGCGCGAAGCAGATAGAAGCTAGATCGCCCTCCTTGCTTCATATTCCAATATTCCGAAGATTTTGTACCTCACCAAAGCCCTTGCCTTCACAATATGCAAAAACGTGCATTTTTATGCTGCGTGCATTGCACATGAACAAAAAATATAGGGTTAAGCGATTAGGTTAAAGAATTTAATTCGCTCTTAATGATGACATAAGTAAGCAAGAGCATTCTGTCCGTGAATCGACGGGTGGATGCTCCGGGTCATCTTCCAGGAAGAAACCTTCCAGTAAGTTTGTCCGCTGCAACCACAAAAAATACTGACCTTCGCATTCGCCGTGGTGCTATCGGCATTGCTGGTCACTGAAAGTCATATAAGGGAGGCTGGCTCCCCGGGCGCAGCAGATTTTATTTTCCAGCTTTCCTAGATGCCTCAAACGCAGTGATCGTTAGCCGGTGAAAGAACCAGACATCACAGGCATGCGCGGAGTCGTGGGCAAAAAACAAGGAGCGCCTCTACATGTTTTCTCAAAGTAAACTAACAAAGCTGATCGTGCTATTGATTTCCGGCACGCTCACACTCTTTAGTGCTTCGTGCGGTTCCGGGAAGCAAACCAGCGTCGGCCTGAATGGGGCGCAAAACGGCAGTGGCAAGTCTGGCGGATCCAATAATGGTGGCGGAAACTCGGCCACGCCAACGCCCACTCCCACCCCCACACCTCAACCCAGTCCCACGCCAACGCTTGTATCAAGCCCCACACCCACCCCAACTCCCACACCGACTCCGACAGCGGGCAATGGGGGAGATGATGGAGGAAAAGGGAAGGGCGGGCAGCAAGGCGGTGGGCATGGTGGACGCGGTGTTGGTTCACTTAAGAATGTTTCCATCCCTGGACCAAGCGCAACCGAATTAGCCGACGTCATCCAAAACAAGCAAGCTGCCATCGCTTTGGGCAAAGCATTCTTCTGGGAAATGCAATTCGGCAGCGACGGCGTAACCGCCTGCGCCACATGCCACTTTAATGCGGGCGCGGACAGCCGCACCAACAACCAGATTGATCCTGGCATTCGCCGCGTTGATGCAAATGGCAACCCCGCGGTGGACGCCAACACGTTCCACTCAAATTTTGGTCCTAACCACGCTCTGAGCATCAGCGATTTCCCGCTGCATACCACAATCAGCGACAACAATAATATTGTGGGTTCGCAGGGTGTCTTCGCGAACAAATTCAACGATGTCATTCTCGCGCAGGGTGCGGAAAATGAAACCAGCGTGGCTGATCCGGTCTGGAGTATTTCTGACGGCAATGGCGGCACAATGAACGTGCGCCGTTCCACGCCGCGCAATGCGCCTCCGGTGATCAACGCGGTGTTCAACTATCGCAATTTCTGGGATGGCCGCGCACAAAGCACGTTTAACGGCGTGGATCCATTCGGCAATGGTGATCCCAATGCTCGCCTGTTGCAGACAGATCCCAACAATCCCAATGCGACCATTGAAGTGGCGTTCCGTCTTTCCAACTCTTCACTGGCGTCACAGGCTGTTGGACCGCCGGGCAGCGACGTGGAAATGTCCGCTACGGGCCGTCCATTTGTGAAGATGGGCAAGAAGATGCTCACGCTCACGCCGCTTGGCTTGCAGCAGGTGGCGCTTGATGACAGCGTGCTCGGCAGCTATAGCGCCGCTCCGCAAAATGGCTTGAACACCAATTACATCGCCATGATTCAGGCAGCATTTCAGCCGAAGTGGTGGAACTCCAATGAGGTCGTGGATGCAAACAGCAACTT
>DASRCD010000308.1:0-6953 GCA_035653315.1 Candidatus Angelobacter sp. | reverse complement strand
CACAGCCGCTTGCTGCTTAAATTCTCAATTCGCTATGCCCCGGCTGGATTTTCAAACGATTCTCCCAACACCAACATTGTCAAAAATGGCAGTTTTATAGATCACTCGTATTTTCCTACCATCGGGTATAACGAGGGAATCGAACTCCGCGATGATAGTATTCGGCATCGTCATGGACTCAAAGCTGCAAATGCTCTTCCGACTCTCGAAAGTGCGAGGGCACATCCCGGCGATCAAGCATTCGATGATGGAAGGGTTAACTTGGATATCACAGTCGGTACCGCACCTGACCAGACTGCCATTGTGCCGGGCAGACTTGTCAAAGAGTGGATGGAAAATGGCCACCATTATTTTCAATACAAGACGGATACTCCCGTTTTGAATGAATTTTCTATCAACTCGGCACGCTACCAGATCAAGCGAGATCAATGGAAAGACGTGAACCTTGAGCTTTATTACCATCGCGGTCACGAGTTTAATCTTGACCGCATGCTGTCCTCAATGAAAGCAACATTGCAATATTGCAGTGAGAAGTTCAGTCCATACCAGTTTCATCAATTGACAATTGTGGAATTCCCTCGATACCACGATTTTTCAATATCTTTGCCCGGAACCATTCCTGTGTCGGAAGGTGTAGACTTCATCACCCACGTTGATCCGAAACAGAAGGACTCCTTCGATTTTCCTTTTTATGCGACCGCCAAACAGATAGGTCTTCAATGGTGGGGAGGTCAGGTTGTGCCTGCTCCGGTCGAGGGGGCGAGTGCCGTTACTGAACCTCTGGCTGAATACACAGCTCTTATGGTCATGAAACATTATTATGGGCCAGAGATGTTGAAGAGCTTCCTTCGGCAGGAGCTTGATCGCTACCTGTCCTCACGAGCTAGGGAACACAATCGGGAGAGTCCCCTGGTGCGGGTCCAGGATGGTCAATTCTATATTGATCACAGTAAAGCATCGCTCGTGATGTATGCGCTGCAGGATTATATTGGCGAAGATCAGGTAAATATGGCTTTGGCCTCATTCCTTAAGGCTTACACTGTACCCAACGCACACCCAACCTCGCTTGATCTGCTCAGTTATTTACGAAAAGCCACACCACCTGATTTGCAGTATCTGCTAGACGATCTATTTGTAGACATCACGCTTTATGACAATCGCGCCGTATCTGCGACTTCTACACATGCAGCTGATGGTAAATACCGAGTACATCTTACGGTTGAATCCAGGAAGTATCACGTCGACGGGCGCGGCCAGGAACAAGAGATTCCGGTGCGTGATTGGATTGATATTGGCATACTTGATGCTAATGGGCATTACCTATATCTCAGAAAACAAAAAATTGAGCAGGAAACGAACATTTTTGATTTGATTGTAGATGGAGAGCCTGCCCAAGCGGGTATTGATCCAGCGAACAAACTGATTGACCGCCAGCCAGATGACAACACGATTAAGGTGCACGTGAATTGATCCAAAGCCTCGATTATGTTTTAAAACCTCGTATGCGATGAACGCAGTCGCGCTGGAAGAATGTCCTCAAGGTGCAGTTCTTCAATTCACGAAGATTCAAAGACTTTCTAACCTGATCCAGAATGCCCGGATCAATGCCTTTTCCGTCATCGCGGATTCGAAGCCGCAACTGTTGTTCGTCGTACCGGATCTCCACTTCAATGTGGCGGGCCCCTGAATATCGGATTGCATTTCGCAGCGCCTCTGCTGCAATTCGATAGGCTTCATCCCATACCATTGGAGTGAGGCCAGGTGGCGTTCCCTCTACATGGATGTGAAGTTCAGCAGAATTCTGGTTGGCGGAACTGCTCATAAGCTCGCTGACGAAGCTGTTGATCGACTCAGAGAGACCGGCTGTGGTTAACCCCCGGACCGCAATTCGTGCACAGCATCGCGGCCTTCAGCGATGGCACTCGATGCCTGCTCCATGGCGCTCAACCCGCTGCTTGGCCTCTTCTGGATGAGTAGCGGGGTTGACTGCCTTTAGTCTTCGGCGCAAGCGTCTCGGGCTTGTACTTTGGCCGGTGCAGGTTTCTCCCTGGTCTCGTAAAACGAGACCGGGCGGACGGCGGAGGCGAAGCCTCTCTTCCTTGGGGTTCAGCGTCGCTATGCCACATTGTTCAGTGCAGGCTTAGTTCTATTGCACGGTAAATCTCACGTGGTTGGTGTAGCCCTTGTCATTCGGGTCCCAGGCGTTCACGGTTAAGGTATGCTTACCCGGTTTGGCTGCGATGGAGGCATCGAGGGTGTTCATGTCTGACTCGGCCACGCGCTTACCGTCAAGGTAGGCCTTCATGGCGACGATGGGCAGCACGCCGCCGCTCGAGGATGTATGGATTTTCACGGTGCGGGAAGTATCATCCGCGTCGTTGTCTCCGTCCGGCGAGCAGATGTGCACTCCGGCTTGGCTAGGATAGGCGCAGGTGGCGGAGGTGGTGGTGTTGAGGAAGACCACGAGGTTGCTGCTATTGGTGACAGCGGCGAAATCCGGACGGCCGTCGCCGTTGAAATCTCCATTGACTACGGCCTGGGCCGTTCCCACCGGATTGTCAAAATAAATAGGTTTGCCCCAACTTGTGCCCTGAGCCGGGAAAAAGGCAAAAACAGGATGACTAGTCTCAGCATTCGAGGCGAGAGAGACGACGATCCCACGCAGACCAGGCTGCTTGCCCACCGGATGGATGGCCGCAGCCTTGCGGCCGGCGAAGCTATAAAAAGGATCGGCGATGAGCGTGACGGCGCGAAAATTTCCGCCGCCAAGATTAGTAAGCGCGATCACCCCGGCGCGATTATTATCGAGCCCTTCAAAAAAAAGGACGAGCAGGTCGCCCCGGCCGTCGCCATTGAAGTCAACTGTGTTCGTGGCCTGCAAACTGGAATTATGGCTGAAGACGGTGACCGGCGCGCGGAAAGTTCCATCCGGTTTGCCATAAAAGATCACAACCCTCCCCGAAGACTCCGAAACGTTGCGGACGATAGCCGCAATGTCTTGAAGATGATCGCCATTGTAGTCTCCGGCGGAGACGCCGGAGATACTTGTGTCGGAAGGGGTAAAAATATTCTGCTGCTGCACGAAGGTGCCGTGTCCATCATTCTTGAGGACCACAATCTGGTTAAAGTCTGCAGAGAGGATAAGGCTGGGAAGCTTGCTCCCGGGAAGGGTGATCAGGCCCAGAGAATCTCCGCAAGTAAAGCCGATGCCGGTGAACGAAGGAAAATAATCCCGGTTGCGGGTAAAGGTCCCGTCGCCGTTGCCGAAGAGCACGGTGATAGCAGGGCCATTGGAGCAGGACTGGGCGGCTACGTCGATGTTCCCATCACCGTTGAAATCGGCGGCAACGATGCGGTCCACGACGGTGCCCGTGACGATGAAAGACAGAGAGCCGCCATCAGTGAACGTGCCATTTCCATGGTTCAGAAAAACTGTAAAGGCGTTGCCGATGGGTTGGGAAGTGAGCAGATCAGGCTTGCCGTCATGATTCAGGTCGGACACGAAGATGTCCGATGCAGTGTTGGGACTATCATAGATGGTTCGCTGAAATGATTGTCCGAAAATGGAAGGCGAAATCAGAAGAGATATAGCCAAAGCTGAGATAGACAGAGGCTGCAACGTAAGCTTCATAAGGGCCCCCGGATTGAATTTGCTGGTAAGAACCAGGAACACAGGATGAAGGTTGCATGTAAGCTAGCTTATAAAAGCCATACTACGAACTAAGTAATCTATATTTTAGAATTTACTAATCCCATTTTCCGGTTTGAGAACGCCCCAATTGTCCAATTGGGCCATAGATCAGGCAATGATGCTTAGTATAGTGTCGTGCAGACTCGGCGTCGCATAAACAATCTCTGAACTGCGAGAGCAGAGCTCCTGCTGGCATCTTGTCGCTCTGCGGGGGCATCGATTTCAGCAAGTCACAATGACTGTTCCCCGGGATCTAACTATGTTCTTGCCGAAGTACCTGTGCACACGTCTATTACTCGTAGTTGTGGCAGTACTGACAACAACCGTCCTCTCCCAAACCCCGTCTTCAACTATTCATTTCAGCGGACAAACCTTCAACACCAGCCCGGAACCTAGCGGAGTCGTGACCGGCCATTTCAGCCAGAATCCGAGCACGCCGGCACTTCGGAGAACTCCAAAGCCAACTTGACGGGCGGCGGCGGATCGAACTTCGCTGGCGGCCTGAGCGGAACCATCGGTGATGGCCTTAGCAATCAGCGATTGACAGAGTAATCGGCGAGAAGGCTCTTTGCGGGCTCCCTCGTTTCTTGAAACAGCCGCGCCACAACAGCGCCATTCTGAACAGCAAAGCTACCGTATCGCAAATGTCGCTACTAAGAGTAAGAGAAAGAGAAAGGAAAGACCATGAACGCTCGAATCAGTTCAACCTTGGGAAACCGGAATCCAATTCTGGCCGGCTTTCTTCGCCTCTTTGTTTTCAGCCTGCTTATGGCAGCTTTTGGTTTTCATCCAGCCCAAGCCCAGACTGCCGCTTATGTAAGCAATGGCAGCAGCAATAATGTTTCCGTCATTGATGTTGCCAGCAACACCGTCACCGCTACTATCCCAGTAGGGCATTTTCCCGTTGGAGTGGTGGTCGCCCCGGATGGCGAGCTGGCCTATGTTACAAATTTTTTCGATGGCACCATTTCGATTATTGATACAAGCACAAACACCGTTACATCAACCATCAATCTTGGGGCTGGCTCTGGCCCAAGTCTTCTGGCCATCACGCCGGACGGCAAGCGCGCCTATGTGCAGTGCCGGCTCTGCAATCCAGGGGTACGCGTCATCGACACAGCTACCAATGCCGTGGTTGGGCCAGCCATACCTGTGTCAAGCATTAATTCCTTTGGGATCGCTGACGCGCCCAACGGCCGGAGCATCTACGTCACCGGCGGAGACTCGGCAAATGTCTCTGTCATTTCCACGGTCAACAACGCCGTAACTGCAACAATGTCCGTCCCTGGCGAACCCTTAGAAATTGCCTTTAGTCCGGATGGCGGCAGAGCTTATGTCGCGAACCTCCTCACCAATGCTGTTAATGTGATTGATACAAGCACGAATACTTTGTCTGGCACCATCACGGTTGGCAATGCTCCTGAGAGCCTTGCCATGACACCAAATGGCGCTTTCGTTTATGTCTTAAACGCCGGTGATGGCACGGTTTCCGCAATAGACACTTCCACCAATAGTGTGGTCGCCACGATAGCGGTTGAGAACCTCCCACCGGACAGTGAAGGCATTCGTTTGATTCCTCCGGAAGGAACCATTGCCATCGCCAACCTGAGTTCTCCCTTTGCCGCCTTCAGCATCGATAATCTAGTCATCAATAACAACCTGCATGAGCAGGGCGAATTCACGCTTGGTGCCAATACTGGCGGTATTGACTTGGCTCACCAGCCACTCACCCTTACCGTCAACAACTTCTCGCTCACTATTCCCGCGGGCAGCTTCCGCCAGGTTGGCGGCAACACGCACTTTGTCTTTAACGGCACGGTCAACGGCCTGAGCGTCAACTTCAATCTGAAAGCCGTGAATGGCAGTACCACGCAATTCACATACGTTGTTAACGTGCACGGTGTGACCATCGGCGGGCCCAATCCGCCGACGGTCGGTCTCAAGATCGGCCACAACAGCGGAACCACCATCGCACCGTTCTAAACAGAGATTGCCGAAGTAAAACGATTCGTCATCCTCCTGTCTACTCGCGCGCATAGCGCGGGCAGACGGGAGGGACCTTCGTCCCGGGTTGGAGCAGCCACTTGGAGCGGTCGTCAGGTAGTCTCGGAATGTCGGCTTCATCGATGCAACGAGCGGGGAACGTTGGTGAGTGGCTTGTCTCGAATACCCTTCTGCACTATCAGAAGCAGAAAACGTTTCATCAGTTCTGTCCTCAAATCTTAGATCCGCCTTGGGAACGCCAGCATGCTTGGAGGTACTCCCATTAAGGTGAGATAAAACGGCGGGCAATACTTACTTTTTCTTTGAGACTTCCGCCATGACGGCTCTGGCGACCTGCTCCACCATAGGTGTGACAACATCTTCGCCATCACTGTTGGCTTTGGCCTTGAGCGTGGAACCAAGGATCGATTTGGGATCTCCTGGAGTAGATAATTTATGGTCAAAGCTCACTTCGCTTTTGGCTTTCACGTCGCCGGAAACTGCTGCTGCGTGCTTGAGGAGTGACTGCGGATTGCGTAGCCGGGGGCGAGTTTGGCTGTGTCCGGTTGGCATCACGTCACGCTCGACAACTTTACTGTTATCACATCTAGCCATAAGTAACCAGCAAAGAACAGTTTTGTGCAGTAGTGGACGCGAGCGCCTGCTTTTATCCTGAATCTGCCGAAGCACTGGGTGTGTCTCTCTCACACGTTGGTTCGCTGCATTGAATGCGGAATGAACCCAGGATGCCACGGAGTAACCGACAAATCCTTAAAACATAGAATCCCACAATGGAATGCGCAATATAAGCAATTACGGATAAGAATTGTTCATATCGGAAATATATATTCCCGGTTGTTTCCGCTTCAGACTTTCGCAGTCTTTAAAAGTCTCTTCAATCTTGTCCTATGTGGAAAAGCCAAAGGAGGAATTCCAATGATACGCAGGTGCGTGCTTGCTGTTCTTTGCTTCATGACCCTGGTGGTAATCCCGGCGCTTGCCCAACACCAATTGCTTCCATACCGTGCCGCTACTCAGCCGAGTTCGCCGCCAGCTTCAAAAGCTACAGCTGCCGCCACAGCTACTCCCACTCCTCAATATCCACCACAAGGGAATGATAGTACTAGCTCCCTCGGCAGCTTCAAGGTTAAGATCATGCCCCAATTTGTATCTCTCTTCTACAACCCTGGCCCGCCCGCAATC
This sequence comes from Candidatus Angelobacter sp., assembly GCA_035653315.1. Classification (GTDB taxonomy): domain Bacteria; phylum Acidobacteriota; class Terriglobia; order Terriglobales; family Acidobacteriaceae; genus Angelobacter. Next base: position 76 of record DASRCD010000308.1, on the reverse strand, counting down.
GCATGTCCGGGATTTGATCCAACCACAAATATCCTTTCCAGTCCCCAGCTAACCGATCCGGCAACGCTGATCGGAC
>DASRCD010000307.1:0-4719 GCA_035653315.1 Candidatus Angelobacter sp. | reverse complement strand
TCAAACCCGGGTTCGATTCCCGGTAGCGCTACCAACTCTCTTCTGCTCCTCATCCTCCGCTGTTCTCAGGCTTGCTCCGGCTTCCTTTGCGATCCTTTGTGCCCTTTGTGGTTGGCGGTTTTGCTTCTTCTGATCCGTGTTATCTGTGTTTATCAGTGGTAAGAATCGTTTTCACTGCGCCACGCTCTTCAACTCCACCACCTCCACCGGACACTCCGGCCAATTATCTTCCCAGCACACAATCAGGTCGCAGCCGGCCGGGTCATGGGCATGGCTCAGGAAATTGCGGCTTTCGTATTCAAATTCAATCCTCACCTGCTGGAGCCGTTCTTTCTCCACCACGCGCCACGCTTCACAGTCGGGGAACTCTGTCTGTACCCGCAGCACCATAAAACCCAGCTTCTCCGCCAGTGCGCCAAAAAGCAGGATGACTCCCAGTTCGTTCGTCGGGCCGCACACCAGCGGTCCCATTTTCATCAATCCGCCGTACATTGGGCGGTCCATCAGCACCTTCGGTACCCGCTCCACCACAGACATTCCCTGGTTCCGCCCTTACTTCTGGCCTGGCTTTCAATCATCGCCAGCACGTCCGCCCATTCCGCAGTCAGCCCGTTTTCTTCAATGTACTGCTTCATCGCCGTAGGCACATGCTTCCACAGCCCAAATCTCTTCTTCAGCGGACGCACGCTGAACCGGCTCTTCTCTTCATGATCAATAAAGTTGGGGATCTTGTTCAGCGCCCGCGCCAGTCCGGCCCAATCCAGGAACAGCGCGCGCATCTCCACCGTCCTTCCACAGCCGGAAGTGTCAAGATTGCAGGCCTCAAGCGCCCGTACGTGCGTGCCAAAATGCCTTGAGATAGCCTTCCGCCCGATACCTGCATATTGCAGCAACTCCTGCCGTGTAGGTGAATGTCCAATCTGCTCCGCACATTTCCTTTATGGCGATAATCAACTCTTCTTTGGTCATATATTCCCCCCAACAAAAAAGCCACCCGGATCAGGTGGCTTTTGATTTCTTTTAAATTTTTTCCTCTAGATTTTTTGTGGCAGACGCTCCTGCCTGTGTTTCATTGAATTTGTGGCACAGGCACTCCTGCCTGTGGCTTCTTTAAATATGGATCGATGTAGGTGAATGCCCAATCTGCTCCGCACACTCCCTTATAGCGATAATCAACTCTCTCTTTGGTCATATGTTTTCCCCAATAAAAAAGCCACCCGGACCAGGTGGTTTCGACTTCTTTTAAAATTTTTTCCTTTAGATTTTTGTGGCAGGCACTCCTGCTTCTGTTTCATTGAATTTGTGGCACAGGCACTCCTGCCTGTGACTTCTTTAAATATGGATGGGATGTAGGATTTAGTTTACTAAGGGCTAATTGCTAACTGCCAATCGCTGCGGCCGAAGGCCGCTTCAGACACACTTCTTCCCACCCATCCGTGAACGCGATTTTCTTCCCACAGCCCAGGCTTAACTACCGCCGGACGCATTCACGTGAAAGCGGCGAACACAACAGCCATTTGGCAATGGTTCTTGTGCCTACCAATCTTTCCAGTTGCAGGCCTTTTCGGGTCTCCCCGCCGACGCCGCTCTCGGATTACCTGAAGGCGTATAATAAGCGAAAAATATATAATTGGTCAAGTTACATTGCCGGTGGAAAGTTTCCAATCTAAGATTTAACACTGATTCTACCTTAAGGTACAATAGATTGTATAAGAGACTTGACAGTCACAATATAGAGGCATAACGTACAAATGTTCAGAGTTGCTGGTGCCCTTTTGACGGTCAAGCTCAACCGGCGTACTACGTAGTACTTCCCAGTTTTTTGAACCACCAAGGACACGCCAACCCCGAAACTTCAAAACAGCGTAAATGGCGCTTGGGGAGTGTTTATGAGTTGGGAATTCTCACTTGCATCACATATTTGGATTTTTAGTGTAGGTCGCGGTAATGCTGCTTTTGTTCGCACTGGTCTTAATCAGGGATTCATCCTTGATATGGGGTGTGGTGGTATACAAGATTTCGATCCTGCCGATTTCATTAAGCGGAATCTTGCTTTGAAATTGGATAAGTTTCAAAATCGTTATATAGCTCAGGCTGTTCTCTCTCACCCTCATAAAGACCATATTGCTCAATGTGGTGAACTTCGATCTGGAATTCTCGAACCTAAGTTACTTACGTGTCCGCATGATAAAGACTCAAATGAAAAGCTGAATTGGTCCCGAATCAAAAATCCCGAAGGAAGCTCAGATTTAGAAGCTACATATAGATCGCTCTACAGTTCCCGCCAGTTGCCTCTTCAAACAATTCGCTTCGATGCCAAGAAAACTATTCCTAACCTTGAATATGGAATTTTTTATCTGAGGCCACCAGTTGCGGACAAACTTCATACAGATGATAACGCTTACGGAAACGCTTGTAGCATTGTTTTTTATTTTCGTCACGGATCACAATCAATTTTATTTCCAGGTGATATGACTCCAGAGGGAATGCGCCTGCTTTTAGCTGGCGGTCCACAAGTTGAAAAGCGGTACACCGTTTTTAATTCTCAAAGTGTTAGAGAACACCCTGACTGGTATGAGAAAACTTCAGATCAACCATCCCTAGGAGCACTATTGAGAACTCATGGTTTATCCGTTCTGGTTGCGCCCCATCATGGATTGGAATCCTGTTACTCGGAAGAGCTATATAAGTCGATTCGCGGAGGCAAGCCCCAAATTACGGTGATTTCAGAAAGACGGCATAAACATGAGAATGACGGCTGTCTCCATAAGGTATATCAATCCACAAACGGTACATCAGGACTTCGCATTGAATGTGATGGTCAAGTAGAATTCCGCAATTCCATCAGCACCATCCATGGTCATCACATTCTTATATCGTTAGAAGGTTCAGGGTTGCCAAAAGTTTTTGCCAATAAGGATCCAAAAGAACTCTTGAAACGCATTAATGCGCAGGGAAGGGGTGCTGTGGCATAAACCCTGGTGCAGACATGATTGACAAGATTCAACTGACGCTATATGAATTTTTTGGTTACTTGCTGCCCGGGTCAATCGGGGCAGTAGCTATCATAATATTTTATTGGTCTCTTTGTTTACCGCATACCGCATTGCCATTGGATAAATTGCACCCTGATAGATTGGGGTGGATTATATTGATTGGAATGTGTTATCTGATTGGACATCTCGTCCAAGGTCTTGGAACCAAATACTTAAAAGGTGCAGAACAAGCCGCTCTTGGTTCAATCCCATTACCAATTGTTTTAAGTGCAAAAAGTCGTGCAGCTTCGATAGCGGATGTAGATGTTGAAGATATTGATCCTGTATCTCTTTTCCGTTTAGCCGACGAATACACAATACAAAATGGAATATTGGGTGATAGAGACATCTTTGTTTATCGTGAAGGATTTTATAAGGGATGCGCTGTGGCTTTAGCTCTCCTTTCCATTTCACTAGTTATCAGGAGCTTTTTGGGAACGATAACCTTGGGTTTTCCGTCCTATACATATGACGTTTCGCGTCATCAAATATTCGTTTCTGCGCTCATTATTTTTCTTGCCGCAATATTATGTAAGCTGCGTTTTCACAGGTTCGGCGTTTATCGGGTCAGCAGAGCACTTTTTGCATTCATCACACTTGCTACTAAAGACTTGGCTTCGCAAAAAAATCCAAAGTAGTCAAACACAATACTTAAATTGTTTTTGAAAGTTCATCAGGCGCCTGCGGAGCATAACGGAACATTATTATAACTATCTTGACCGCGAAATTATTAGCCCTGATCGAATGATCCAGTCCCGCTAGCGGGCGCTTGGCAGTAGCCGCCGTTTCAATGGCAGAAAAGCTTGCAGCACACGATCCAAGTCCGCTTCAGGGGACGATGAGCCATGTAATGCGTTATGCATGTTCCACACTATTAACGGCAATGCCTGTGGCCAAAGCCGTTTCAACGGCGGAATATACCCAACCTTCCGCTGAGGCGGGAATGTAGGTGGAATAGCTGTCCCAAAATGAAATTAAAAATTTTATGATCCAGCAGTTATTCAGAGTAGCCGCCGCATGTTGAATGTTAGCCTCTCTGAAGTGCTTGTCCTCTCATCTTCGTAATCTCGTATTCGAAAGGACGATAGAAATGAAGATGCTGATCATGTACCGTAAGGCCGGATTGCGTTTTGCTGTACTTGCGCTTCTGGGAATGACTTTAGCTCTGGTGGCAAAGCCGAACCATGCTTATGCAATCACTCCATGCCAGAGTGGGTGTCTCATATTGTTCCATGATTGCCAGGCCTCTTGCCAAACCCCAGCACAATGCCAGGCGTGCAGTGTACAAGAGACTGACTGCTCCAGGGAATGCATCCACGAAGGATAATTATCAGGTCCCATTTTGGCTTTGCCACGATGGGACTTACCCCTCGCTCAGACAAGTTACATGGTCGGGTGCCCCATCCTTCGCTGCTTTGCGAAGGGTGGGTTATCAGAACTATGCTCAAGGTAGAACAAAGATTTACGGTACACAATCCAGCGCCGCTAGGCGCGATAAGTAGTTAGACCAGCATGGCCCGAGGCGCGCTACGCGCGCTGGGTGAGCAAGCAAAGAATTTATTCCTTACTGCCGTAGGCCAGCGCTCAGCATGGCGGAGCGTTATCTTCACCGCAGGCGGACGGACCGGCTAAGCCGTGTCATCAAATGTTTATCCCTGGTACGCCTTTCGCTTATCCTCCATAG
>DASRCD010000306.1:0-2328 GCA_035653315.1 Candidatus Angelobacter sp. | reverse complement strand
GCCCAATAGCAAATGTATGTCCCGCGCCCGAAGTATGCGAAACCGGAAAGAACGGAGCGACAAGCGGCGGGAACGCGCCGGAAGCAAAACGGAAATTGCCTTCACTGTGTTCAGTATGTTCTTCCAGATATTGATTGACCCGCGCGGCCGCCCGCACCGCATTCCAGTAAATGCCCGAGTCGTCAGCAACTTCAATAAATCCGTTGATGGTCTGGGTTTCCGCAATGATCCGCGCCAGCAGGTCGGCTTGCCTGGGATCGTCAGAGTCTTTGCTCATGGCCGGGCCAATATTCGGAGTGAATCCTTCCTGTTGCGCCAGCTTGTCATACTGGCGAAAGAATTCCAGCGTCTGCTCCGCGCTCATGCCTCTGGTGTATTCAGGAAATGGCTGCGTGGTGATACGGATGGTTTCAACTTCATAGCCCGCTTTGGTGAAGGCATCTTTCGCGGCATGCAACATCTTTAGAGCTTCCACCACCTGCCCGCGATAAGCTGCGCGGTCCAACCGGACAAAGGCAGTAATGGTACGTACTCTTGGTTGAGAAGTGGATTGCGGGCTTTGGGCAATACTGCTTCCCCAAGCCAGGACAAGAAAGAAGAACGCAGCAACAAAATAAAAGCGCATTTCCGGAGTTTCTCCGGAACGCATTTTACACAACAGATGCGATGGAAGTTATTGCAACAGCTCAGAGGCTCCGCAGTTTTTCACGATGGCAGCCTGTGCTTCTGAAGACAGGTGCTCAAATTCCAGACCATAACGAAAGCCATCACAACTGCGTATGACTGCTTTGATCCTGACTTCACTGGAAGAATAAGGAAACGTAAGCTCCAGCCCAACGGTTGTGCCTACCGGAATGGAGCACGGAATATACGCTCCAATGCCACCCTGGCTCAGGCTATTGGCGCGGCCAAAGGCGGAATCGGTTTTTCCTTCATGCGGGAAAGAAATTTTCAGACGAACGTCAATTTTGTGGCGCGTCCAGCGGCGCTCCGCGGGACTGGGTTCGGCTTGGGACATGGGGAGTTCCATTTCACTCTTATTGATTCGTGCGTCTGTCTGTCTCTCCCCATCTTCAGGCAATATGCAGAAAAAACTCAACGGTACTGCAGGCGATGTACCCACGGCTGCGGCTGTGAGCTGGTGGATGATCGGCTCTTGCCGAATACATTACGCGGCGTTTTGGGCGATCAGCGCTGATTGCCCTGCGACCGCCGTTCCATCTGGTTGATAAGCTCGGTCCATGCATCAATCTCAAGCTGGAACTGGTGCTTTAAAGGCGACTGTGTATTGTCCACAAAAGCCAGGTTCATCTGCATCTGCTGCACAATCTCGCGCATTCTTGCAATATCATCACGCATGGCCTGCGCATCATTTTTTGGCGCTCCCGGCTGCTTGTTCTGCGTGCCTTCTCCGGGAGTGGTCTGCGTTCTTCCGCTGGCAGAAGGCGTTTGCACCATCGCGCTCACGGACATCAGGCAGCAAAATGAAATCAAGATGATTGTGCTTTTTGAAATCGTCTTTTTCAGAAACATTCTTTGCAAAAACATTGAACCCTCACAATAGAAACTTTCCAATATTTAATCGTATCCAGCTGTCAGGCGCTGAAGCAATTGCCGCCGGCATTATTTGAGAACGCCTATTTGCGGCGGCTTATCTCTTTCCGCCATGTTCCGCGATGAGCTGCATTGCTGCCGGATTGACCCACTCTTGTTCCTGAAATCGTTCGCCCCAGAGGAGCGGCGTAACGTCGGGATATTCATGCACGGTTTCATCTTCCACAAAACGTAAACGCTTCCGCAATGAAGCACGTGCATTGGGGTCTGCGCCGTGGTCCAGCAGCAACTGTGTAAACGCGCCATCCCGCTGCCTGCCGCATCGGTAGGCCTGAGAGACAACACAGCTGAAAAGCGCCGTGTGCCCGCCAAAGCCATCAGCGTCGATGGCTGCTTTTGCGTTCACATCCGCGCCACGCTCTATCATCCAGCGTGCCATTTCAATCTCATCATAATCAACGCACATGTGCAGCAGGGTTGCTCCGGCCAATGGCGTTCCGTGCAGCGCAAGAGACTCATCAAGTGAGCAGCCCAGCTCAGGTGGAAAGATTTCCTGATGTGAGAATGTTCGTGTGAACAACTGAGGATCGCGGCGCAGGTGTTCTTCTAGAACATCGATCCGGCCGCGATGCATCGTCATGGGCGGCGTATCCGGCAGGTGAATTCCCTGTTGCTCAATAATTTCAAGGCAACGATGCTTCCCTTGCGGATAGCGCGAGTAGGTCTTCAAGAGCTGCGCAACCGGCGCCAGGCGATCGCCGTTTTTATCGCTCA
>DASRCD010000305.1:0-5417 GCA_035653315.1 Candidatus Angelobacter sp. | reverse complement strand
TACGTCGAGCAGCCGGCCGGAATGGTTGGCGGCAATAGCCAGGACAAAGACTGCTGCCAGTGCGTAGGCAATTTTTTTTCGCTTCCCATCACTCACCCACAGCGCAGAAGAAATGGCCATGGCCGCTGAGGCCAGCAGAAGAGCATTAGGTGCGCCGATCAGGTTCAGCAACGGAACCACGGCAAGGCAGGCGGAAGCGCCGCCAGCCAGATCCGCGCCATAAAGATGGGAAATATCTTTAGAGGAGCGGGCAAAGAGCACGGAGAAGAGAAGTCCGGTCAAGAAGAACGGAACAGCCGCAGCCAGATAGATGATGGTCAACTTGCCAAAGTTGCGGCCTGTGACCTCCAGAGACACAGGCGTGTGCAACACCACCTCAACCGAGGCCAGAATAAAGATGGAATTCAGAAGACTGAGCCGAAAGCCCAGAGTCCGCATGTCAAACCGGCTCAGCCATTCCTGCCTGACATGGGCAAACACTCCGCCCGACCCCAGCCCAAGCAGCGCCACTGAGATGGCAAAGAAAGCAAAGTGGTAGAACAGCACCACGCTGAAAAGCCGAGTCAGCGCTAATTCCAGCAACAGGCTGGCAAAGCTTACCAAGGCGACGGCCAGCATGGTGGTCCGTGTTGTCATTTGTAGAGGAGCAGTTTGAGGATCAGCAGCGGCAGCGGTTGTGCTCATTCGCGTTCAAGGGTCTCATAGGTAAGGGAGTTTGAAAAGTTTGGAGCCGTCGAGAGTTTTAATCGCTTTCCAAAATCACGTAAGCAATCGCTTGTTCAGCCGTGTGGGAAAGAGAAAGATGGACGCGTTTGCAGCCCAAGCGCTCAGCAAATTCGGCGGCCTTTCCACTGAACTTTAGCTGTGGCCGCTGGCCGGGCAAGCGGACCACCTCAACATCGTGCCAGGTGATGCCGAAACGGAGCCCGGTCCCAATGGCTTTCATGCCGGCTTCCTTGGCGGCAAAGCGGGCGGCCAGGCGCTCAGCGGCATTTGCTTTGCTCAGGCAATAGCGCGCCTCAGCCGGGGTGAAAACGCGCCTAAGAAAACGCTCTCCAAAACGGTCAAGAGCGGACTTGATGCGAGGGACCTCCGCGATGTCAACTCCTGTGCCTACAATCATTTGCGCCGCTTTCTAAGGTACCATATCGTCAGTACCCGGGATTCTAAGGTTACCCTTATTTCCTGAGAGACAACCCAGGATTTTCAAGGGTATAATGCTGCTGCGTTATTTCAGAGATGTACAGCAGTTATGCACCTGCAACCTGCCTGGACTCAACCTCAGAAAAGGCGCAAATTTCAGAAACAAGGAATGCGTGTAACACATGGAACAAGGAACAGTGAAGTGGTTCAATGACGCGAAGGGGTACGGCTTTATTTCCAGAGAAAACGGGGAAGATGTTTTTGTGCACTTTTCCGCCATTCAGGCAAACGGGTTCCGCAGCCTGAAGGAAGGACAGCCAGTGCAGTTCAACGTCGTCAAAGGCCCAAAAGGCTGGCAAGCAGAGAACGTGCAGGTGCTATAAAGACGATTACGCAAAAGTTTGCACAGATAAGCGGCCTTGATGGGCCGCTTTTCTGTTGGAAGATTGCAAGCTAAATTGGTGCGCGATCAAGAGAAACAATGAATTGAATGCCATTCACATGCTTTTTCTGCAGACGAGCATCATTCGTAATGAACAAATCAACTCCGGCGCTGGCCGCACAAGCTAACTGAATGGCGTCCGGAGGCCTGAGAGACCGGTCTGTCCGCAATGCAGCGTAAATTTTTGCCGCTTTCACATCAAACGGAATCAATACTGACGTAGCTCTGATCGCCGCTTCATATTTCTCCAGGAGTTCTTTTTTGTTTGCCTCCGTTGGTTTAACCAGGATTTCTCCAAGAGAAAGTGTTGAAGTTAAAAGCTGATCGCCGCGCTCCAACATGCGAGTGCGAAGTAACGCAGTGCTGGTAGAAAATTGCCCGTAATCCTCAAAAAGATAAATATATAAGTTGGTGTCCCAGAAGATACGGCTCATTCCCAACCTTCACGAAGACGCCGTACATAGTCATCCGCATGTTCACTTGCCCAAAGCTGTTGGCCTGAGCCACGCAAGGCCAGCAATGGGTCTTCTTTTTTCGGTGATTGTCTTCCGCCGTTGGATGACCACTCGTTATACCACTCCAGCAATCCTGAATATTCCAATGGAAGGTCCTCGGAGCTGGGAGTGATTTTCCCGCCTTCACGGTCAGGATGATAGGAATCTCCCTTACGAAAAAGCCGCCGTTTGCCTTCAGAAGTTTCAAAAAGCATGCGATATCGTCCGGGATTGGGGGCGCGATTGGCAACGCAATGCTGAACCACATGCACATAGACCCCTGGCCGAAGTGTTGAGGTTAAAGCTTCTTTTTGTGCACGCTGCACAATTTCATCCATGGAAAATTCTGACTTTTCAGGATGCTCACGATGGAGCAAAGCTGTTGCTATCCACACTTCATCCGCCACTTTCAGCTGAGCTTTATCGGTTGAGTGCTCTATGGATAATTTTGACATCTTGCCTCTTGTAATGTTACTAAACATTGTAATTATGTATTACATACATAAATATGTCAAAAACGTAAACTAGCCTTTAGCAAACAATCACAATTAGTGCCTTATAATCTTGGACTTGTGCTGGTTTCTGACTTTGATTTCCATCTTCCCGAAGAATTAATAGCCCAGGAGGCACTGGCTGACCGGAGCGGCTCCCGGCTGTTGCATCTTTCGCGCGCGAATGGCGCTTTTGAAGATCGAAGGTTTACGGATTTTCCCTCGCTTTTGCGGCCGGACGACCTGCTTGTGCTGAACAACAGCCGCGTCTTTCCCGCCCGGCTTTTTGGACGACGCTCAGGCTTAAGGTCGCAGCCAGTGAGTCCAAGAAATCCAGCTTCCCGCGACTATCTTCAAGGGCGCGTTGAGGTGATGTTGACACGGCAGCTTGGGCCGCTGGGATGGCAGGCGCTGGTGCGTCCGGGAAGAAAGATTGCGGTCGGGGAAAAAATATTTTTTTCTTCCAGAGATGCCGCGCATTCTGCTGATGCTTTAGAAGACAGCGCAGAGCTTGTTGCGGAAGTCATTGACCGGGGCGAGTTTGGCGAGCGCACATTGCGTTTTGAGCCTGTCGCTGATTTCTTCGCCATTGTGGACAAGCTGGGGCACGTGCCTCTGCCGCCCTACATAGGACGGGAAGACCGTCCTGAAGATCGCAGCCGCTATCAGACCGTTTATGCTCGCCAGGAAGCCACGGGCAGCGTAGCTGCTCCTACGGCCGGCCTGCACTTTACGCCGCAGATTCTTTCTGCAATACGCGAGCGCGGCATTGAAATCGCCGAGCTGACGCTGCATGTTGGCCTGGGGACGTTTCAGCCGGTGCATGTGGAAAATGTGGAAGAGCACAAGCTGCATCGCGAGAATTTTTCTATTTCTGAGGATGCCGCTGAGAAAATCAACCGTGCTTTGAGAGAGAAGCGCCGTGTTGTTGCGGTTGGGACCACAACGGTGAGAACGCTGGAATATGCCGCAAGCCAAACCGAACCAGACACAAATGGATGTGCCTGGGTTCAACCCGGACGAGGCGAAGCTGACATTTTCATTTATCCCGGTTTCAAATTCCGCGTGGTGGACGCGCTGCTGACCAACTTCCACCTTCCCAAATCCACGCTGCTCATGCTGGTATCCGCGCTGGCGGGGCGGGAACATATTTTGCAGGCGTATGCGCACGCCGTGGCGGAAAAATACAGGTTCTTTTCTTACGGCGATTGCATGTTCATTGAGTAAAGTCCTGCCACAAAGTTGAGACAGGGACGATTGAGCCTGAATCGGCAGCGCCATCTTGAGCATCTGCTATTCAGCGGAGGGAAGCAAGAAATGATCCTTAACCCTCTTCAGGAGAAGACCGCGATTGTGACGTTAAAAATCGGAAAGAGAACCGCCGAGCGGGACCACACCGGGGACGGACAGCTTTTTCTCTTCTGCTGCTTTCAGGGCCAGCCATGAATGCAGCGCATTCAAATGCTGCGGAGAAACATGCTCAAACTTGACGCCGCACTGCCCAAGACTGTCACTCCAGATTACCTTGCAGGTAGCCTGAAATGGCGTGCTGTAATCCGGAAGATAGAAATGCAGAGTGATGACTTCACCAATGGGCAAGGTAAAGCTGGAATTGATGCCCGCTCCTGTAGTGCTGATGTTCTTCAGGATAGTGTTGGGAAGCTTGCGTTCCTTGCCGTTATGTATAAGCGCCGCGAGCACAGAAATATTGGTGGTGTAGCGGAAAGATGATCTTCTGTCGGAGACAGGCACACGAGCAGAATGGAGTTGCTGAGGGGAGACAGACATATACGGAATATCGGCAACGCAGCTGATGGCTTTAAGTTTCACGCTGGGAGAATCGGTAAAGCACCTCGCCTTCTGCTCTCATCACTCCAGTTCCATCGCCATGCGATTGATTGAATAGGCATTCAATGCCTGTAAACTAAATTGTTCTTACTTTTTCAAGGACTCATATTGCGAACGCGACTTTTTACTTTTATCAGCATTGTGCAAGGCATTCTTTTTCTGGGGCATGCATTGATTTATGCCACGGCGGCCTATTTCTGGGGAGGATTTGCAACCTCATGGCAGTTTAAAGTGGTCATGGCGGTGCTCTCCATCAGTTTTGTCTCGGCATCATTGATGGGCTGGTATTCCCATCATCCACTTGTTCGTTTTATTTACCTGCTGGCCGCGGTGTGGCTGGGCTTTGCCGGATTATTTCTTCTGGCCGCCGTGCTCTGCTGGATTGTGTATGCCTTCAGCAGCATTGCCGGGCTAGGATGGCTAAGACCGTACATTGCTGACGGATGCTTTGGCCTGGCAGTAGCCGCGGGAATTTACGGAATCTTTAATTCTGCCAGGTTGCGCGTAACGCGCATCAGCGTTGCGCTGGAAAACCTGCCGGAGCACTGGCGTGGACGCACGGCCGCCATGGTCAGCGACCTTCATCTGGGCCATATTCGCAATGGACGTTTTATCAGCCGCGTGGTGGAAAAGATAGCTTCTCTCAGGCCCCAGGCCGTATTCGTTACCGGCGATCTCTATGATGGCGTGGCGGCTGACTTTGAACGACTTGGCAGCCAGTGGCGGACTCTTATTCCTTCTGGCTCCGCCGCCCGTTTATCCAAACGGAAACACGGTTATCCATTTCCGCCTCTGGGAGTTTTCTATATTGCCGGCAATCATGAAGAGTTTTATGGAAATGCCGAATACTTGCCGCCTTTGCTGAATGCCGGGATTCGCGTCCTGAACAATGAAAAAGTAGAGCTGGATGGAATGCAGTTAGTCGGCGTGCATTACAGAGACGCGGCAAATCCCAACCGTTATCAGTCGATTTTGCGGCAAATCAATTTAGATCGCGAA
>DASRCD010000304.1:0-6476 GCA_035653315.1 Candidatus Angelobacter sp. | reverse complement strand
AATTTTGGCATCGTCTTTATGCTTGGCGAGCAGTGAGATGGCGTCGTCAAGATTCTTTGCGGCAATATAATCAAAACTTGCTGGGATCATAATTCTTCTCCTTGCTTAAGCGACGCTGGCCGAATTTTTATGGATGATCTGCCAGACCACTTCCGGCTTGATGGGCATATCCAGGTGGCGCACACCGTAAGCAGAAAGTGCATCAATCACGGCGGAAACAATAGCGGGCGTTGCGCCGATGGTCCCGGCTTCACCCACGCCTTTTGCGCCAAGCGGATTAACCGGCGACGGAGTTACTGTGCTATCCAGCTCAAGATGCGGAATCATCACGGCCTTGGGAAGAGCGTAATCCATAAGCGTGCCGGTAATGAGCTGGCCATTTTCATCGTAAACCACTTCTTCATACAAAGCCTGCCCCATGGATTGAACAATTCCCCCATGGACCTGACCATGGACCAGCATCGGATTAATCTGATTGCCACAGTCATCTACTGCGATATAACGCTGGAAATGAATCTCTCCGGTCTCTTTGTCGATCTCCACCACGGCAATGTGCGTGCCAAACGGAAAAGTAAAATTCTTTGGCTCATAGAACGCCGTTGCAGAAAGCCCTGGCTCCATGTCTTCCGGAAGGCTCTTGGCTACGTGCGCGGCCAGCGCCACTTCCTGAATGGTCACAGTCTTCCCGCTGGGATGCGGCTCAGGGAGCGCTCCTGCCGGAGCTTGTCCAACCGGCAGCGCGGGTTCAGGGACTTCTTTTGATGGTGATCCTGCGGCGCAGAATTTGCCCTCACTAAACGTGGTCGATTCGCATTGCAGCATGTGCGCCGCAATCTTTGCCGCTTTCGCTTTCAACTTCTGCAATGCCATGTGCACCGCAACGCCGCCCACGGCCAGGCCGCGGCTGCCAAATGTGCCGATGCCGTACTGCACAATCGCCGTGTCACCGTGAATCACCGTGGAATCTTCCACCTTCACGCCAAGTTCATCGGCGGCAATCTGCGCAAAAGATGTTTCCTCACCCTGTCCATGCGGAGAAGCGCCGGTCAGAATCGTGACTTTGCCTGTCGGCTCAATACGGACAGTCGCGCTCTCCCAGCCACCCGCCGGCATTGCTGAAGAAGGTCCAAGCGCGCAAATCTCAACATACGTAGAAACGCCGATCCCCATCAGCCGCCCTTCTTTGCGCGCCTTCTTTTGCTCTTCGCGTAGCTTGCTGTAATCCGCCATCTTCATGGCTTTTTTCATGGCAGCTTCGTAATCGCCGCTGTCATAAAAAAGCCCAGTCGCGGTTTTAAAGGGAAATTGACTGGGAGCGGGAAAATTCTTGCGCCGAACCTCCAGCGGATCCATGCCCAGCTCAAGCGCCACCAGATCCAGCGCGCGTTCCACTACATAAGTCGCTTCTGGCCGACCCGCGCCCCGATACGCATCCGTGGACATCTTGTTCGTGAAGACGCCGGTCACGTTGATCTGAATTGCCGGAATTTTGTAGCAGCCGGAAAGCATCAGCCCTGTCAGCGTTGGTATGGCCGGCGTGAGCAGTTGGAAATACGCTCCCATATCGGCAAACACGTTGTAGCGTAGCCCGGTGAGCGTGCCATCTTTCTTAAAGCCGATCTCAATATCTCCGGTCTGGCCGCGCCCATGAATTGTGGCCTGCATATTTTCGCGACGGCCTTCAATCCACTTCACCGGACGCCCCGTCTGCATGGAGAGCCATCCCAGAAGCGCTTCTTCCGCATATACATTCAGCTTGGAGCCAAATCCGCCGCCGACCTCTGGCGTAATCAGCCGCAGCTTGTTTTCTGGCAGGCCCAGCATAATCGCTACCTGCGTGCGGCAAAGATGCGGAATCTGTGTCGATGTCCACAGCGTCAACTCCTGCTCGCCGGGAAAATAACGCGCCAGCACGCCGCGCGGCTCCATGGCAATTGGCGCCAGCCGTTTATGCAGGATTCGCTGCTTAACCACCTTGTCCGCCGACTTCAGCGCTGCTTCAATATCGCCTTCACCCGCCGTCAGCTTGTATGCGATGTTGGTTCCAAACTGCTCATGGATTACCGGGCTCTTTGCATCCGCCGCCTGCTCTTCATTCAGCGCCACTGGCAGCTCTTCATAATCCACTTCAATCAGGTCTAAGGCATCGCGCGCCGCGGCTTTGGTTTCAGCCACTACCACCGCCACCGGATGGCCCACAAAATAAACCTTATTTATCGCCAGCACACGATGGTCAGGCACTTTCAAATCCGGCAGCGCGGCCGCGCACGGCACCGGACCAATCTTCTGCGTGTCTTTGCCGGTATAAACCGCTACCACGCCTGGCACCTTGGCTGCCGCGGAAGTATCAATGCTCCTGATCCGCGCATGGGCATAAATCGACCGCAGGAACATGGCATGCAGCGTGTCCGGTAGGCGGATATCATCCACATAGTGCGCCAATCCCTGAATCAACCGGGGATCTTCCGTGCGCTTAATCGGTTTGCCAATTGTCTTTTCCGCCATGTATGCCCTCCCTCTTGCTTAGGACCAAATTCTTACTTAACCCAATTCTTACCGCGATCAACGCGGATTTTAAAACTAATTTCCACCACGCGCGCTAAACCAACTCTTCACCACAGAGGCACGGAGGCACTGAGAACACTAACTTGCCAATCAATTCAGTCCGTATCATCTTCGGTCCGTATCATCGGTTCAGTTCGATTTCGATCGATATCAGTCATGGCTACTTCTTGTTCTTCAACTTTCAAATTCAAAATTTCAAATTTAAATTTCCCGATCTTCCAATGTCCTGCGATGTGCTGCGATCTCGGCGATTCTTCTCAATCCGCGATCATCCGCGTTGATCCGCGGTAAGTTTGCTTTTCCGATCACCCGATCTATTTCTCCGTGCCTCTGTGTCTCCGTGGTGAAAACTCGGTTACCGCGCCACACTCTGCGACTTCATCTTCTTCGCCGCGCACTGCACGGCCTGCACAATATTCTGGTATCCCGTGCAGCGGCACAAATTCCCTTCCAGTCCGTGCCGTATCTCTTCATCCGTGGGATCAGGATTGCGCTGCAAAATCTGCGTGGCGGCCATAATCATGCCTGGCGTGCAATAGCCACATTGCAACCCGTGGTGCTCCCAAAATCCCTTCTGCACCGGATGCAATTCCCCGCCCTGCGCCAGTCCTTCAATAGTGGTCACAGTGCTGCCATCGGCCTGCGCCGCCAGCATGGTGCAGGACTTCACCGCCTGCCCATCCACCATTACCGTGCACGCGCCGCATAGTGAGGTCTCGCAGCCCACGTGCGTTCCCGTAAGGTTCAGCACGTCGCGTATGTACTGCACCAGCAGCAACCTGGGCTCAATTTCATTCTGGTGGGAAACGCCGTTCACGGTAACGTTGATCGTTTTCTTCATGGCACCCTCGTAATCAGGAGCTTGGGAACTTTCAGCCGCAAGACATACTAAATGTTCCATTCCGTTGAATCTATCTAAATAAAGCTGCGCAATTTTAATGAAAAAAATTGAATAAAAGAGAAACGTTCCCCTTGATTTGAACCGAATGCCTAATATGCAATCACCGGCCACGAAGATCTCCCTTATCAATCAATATAAATTTCCAGATACCTGGCTCAGACAAATTCTTCCCTGCCCGGTTCATCCCGAATGGTGTGCTCTTCGGTTACAAAGTAGGCAGTCTTTTTGGGGTTGATAAAGTTTTCTTCGTCTTTGCTGGCGGCCTTCCATTCAGGTGACTCTCGTGCCGCTAGCAATGTCTTCACGTTGTCAAACCAGAGCTCGGCCATGCCGTCGTAATCGGCATGTTTCCTGTCCGCCGTGATTGCCAGTCGATGGCTCTGCACCAGCTTGTGCAGGCCTGGTATTTTTGCCCCAATTGGCCCATGGACGTCTTTCCAATAGCGGAAAAACTCTTCATCCGTCATGCCATCTTTTTTAGTGAGGCAATAAACAACTTTGATCATAGAAATATTTTAGACGCAGGATTGATATGCTCATCGGCCAGCAGACTGCGGTCGATAGCCGCTCACCATTTCTGTGTCGAACGATATTGAAAAGTGAGCCTTCCGGGTAGATTGTTGATGCTCTCCTGTGCCTCCGTGGCGCTGTGCTGGTTTTCCAATCAGCGCTCATCAGCGTTAATCTGCGGGCAAAAGCCTTTGGCTCACTGCTGTTTGCTGAATGTTGAGCGCTTTCCTCAACTCCACTACCCTGATCGGACACGTGGCCCAGGTATGCAGCCAGCATACAATCACGTCGCACTCTTCAGCATTGTGCAAATGCCTTACAAAATTCTGGCTCTCATATTCAAATTCAATCCGCACTCGCTGCCACACTCCGGGCTTTACCTCCCACATCGCTTCGCAATCCGGGAACTCGGGCTGGATTCGTGTCACCACAAATCCCAGTTGTGCCGCCAGCATTCCAAACAGAAACACCACGCCTGCCTCATTCACAGGACCATGTGCCAGCGGCATCGCAACCACCGGTGGCCCATATGTTGGGCGGTCAGAGAAAATGCCATCCTCGTTTTGCGTGGAGTACCGTTTGGACGTCCTCTCCGGATCGCCTGCCTGCCTTAAATGTGCCTTGGCAACATCCACTACATCCTTCCATTCCACCTCCCAGCCATTCTCTTCCGCCAGCGCCACCATGCCCATGGGAACCTGACGCCAGTTTCCAAACCGGTTCACCAACGGACGATGGCTGTACCGGCTATACATGTCGTATTCATTAATGTTCGGCACCTTGCCCAGCCGGCGCGCCAGCCCCGCCCAGTCCTTGAAAAGAGCTTCTTCCGCAACCCGATACCCCGGACCTTCGCGCATCATCCCGCATTCCGCCAGAGCCCGTTGATAGCGGAGAAAATGCTTACGTACGTGGCGTTCCTCCACGCCGGTGTGCTGCCTCAATTCCATGAGGCTCGGCGGATGCCCCAGCTTTTCTGCGCACTCCCGTATCGCCGCCAGTATGTTTTCCTTGCTCCAGTCTTTTTTTATTGGCTTTGTCATTTTCGCTCCAAATAAAAAAACCACCGCTCTTGGGTGGCTTAGTCAAATTCTGTGTACGGATTTACCTGCTTCGGGTTTGGGCTTCTTGCTTATTGAAATTTAAGTAGTAAAGCACTTATGGATTTGAATCAAAAGAGTGCCCCAGCTTTCCGATCACGCGGATGGCGGCAATGGCGGCGATTCATTCGCGCACACTTACAGCGCCCTACATCTTCAGGAATCTTGAGCGCCAAGGCTTGGTCTATCTAGGGCTTCAGTCCATCTGAAGATTCGAAAACGCTTGTTGTGAGCTAAGGAACACTCAATAGCTCCAGCGCCTTCTGGTTGCAGGCCTTTTCGGGTTAACCCGGGCGATCTACCGGCTCCCAAGCCAATAGTCAGTTTCACCGGCGCCGCTCCCGGCAATTCCAACACGAAGGATAAGCGAAATAAATTCTGAATGCAAGCAAAATCGTGCTGATTAACGCGCGAACAGTACATCTTGACAAGCTAGCTTCGCAAGTCTGTTCGGTTCACTAATATGGCTATTTATCAATGATAGAGGTCGAGCCTTGGTGAGACCGCAAGGTTGAAGGACCTGCTCCGCTGCACCCTGACGCGAACTAAATTCGCTTGGGTACTATTCTGATTTGCCTGATTGAAATCGACCGTACTGTTTCGTGAGTCAGCGTCATCTCCAGCCATGCCTTGAATCTTTTCTGCAGTAACATCGCCGCCCACTGATATCGTTTCGGTATTCGCAACTCTGTGAGTACCACTAGATCTGGAAAGTATTTCGCTTACTCCTGATTAAGAGACATAGTGTTTTATCTCTACTAAGTTTGGCAAGTACCATATACAACTGGTGATTGCAATTTTTTGTTCTTACTTGTCCGAACCAATCACAATATCTTCAGGTATTCTATGAATACATCTTCTCTGGTTCAAAAAGTGCCATAGAGACGGCCCGAGTTGTAACGGCCTGTAAGTTGGAATCCTTGTTTCTTAATCACTACGGCGCCGCACAGTTCACGCATTGTAACAACGCCTTCGGTGCAAAATAGGCTGCCTGAAGACCCATAGACAGGCAGATAACAATTGTAACGTTTTCCTGCCTGCAAGTATTTGTGAAATGATTGCAGCATCCACGCCACTATAAATTAAGGTTTGTTAGTTCTTGATTTTTGTCATTTACCGGAAGGATATTTCCACGCATGTCAGACGAGACCCGCCTCCCCTCCCTTGAACCGCCAAAGTCCAATAAGCAACAATCAAGCGCTAAGAATACTGCTATCTCACTGCAACAGGTTTTGCAGGAAGAGCGTGCAGCCCTGGGAGGAGACAAGATTCAACGCAGTGCCTTATGTATTTCCGGCGGAGGCATACGCAGTGCGACATTCGCCCTCGGCGCGCTTCAAGGCCTGGCGCAACTTGGAATCCTTGAGAAATTTGATTATCTCTCCACTGTCTCAGGCGGC
>DASRCD010000303.1:0-9401 GCA_035653315.1 Candidatus Angelobacter sp. | reverse complement strand
TCAAACCGGGAGCGGTACCCAGGCTCGTCTTGCCCAACACACTGTCTGTGGCATCCACTTTTTGTCTAGCTAGTGGTGTTCTGCTGGCCGCGCTCTTTGTGCTTGCCAGGAAGAGCAATTTCCGCCCGATATCGAGGAAATTTCGATTTGAAGCCGACATCTCAAAATTGCTGCCGGGCGGTCCAAGCGCTTGTGAACAGAGCGCCGAGTTCTGCAGTCTGACCAATGTTGAGGTAAGTGGAGCAGTGGCCGCTGTCGCAAAATAGAAATGTGAACTCGTGTCACGCTCGCCAAATGGATTTGCGCCATTGCAGGTGTTCTGTGCTCTTCCATCCCAGAAATTTCTATTGTTAAAAACCGCATTCACCGCACTGGGTGTATTCCGTGGTTCCACGCGACGGGTATTAATGGTCTTGGTGGCATCTTTTGGATCGGGAAAAGAGAAAATCTCGTCAGAAGAAATCGTCTGCTTTTCAACGGAGCGGCCAAGGCGTATGCGATCGAAAGAAGTAGAAAACACTCCCTGCGAACCAACCACGTCATTAACGTCTGCTCCCGGTTGGTTCCGGGTATCAGGATTACCCTGCTTGTGCAATGGGAAATCGCCATCATGGTAACCACCAAATCCCGCGCTGGCCGTACCCGGATTCAGCACATAATTCGGATAGTCTTTTCCGTCCAGCGAGACACCCATCTGGAACGTGGTATCGCCGGCCTTGATGCCTGGGCTGATGGCGTTCTTGATCCGGCTGTCCGCGCCGGCATTGAAATGGCAGCTTGCGCAAGCCTGGATTCCATCACTGCCTGCCTGCATGTCCCAGAAAAGCGCTTTGCCCAGGGCAATGGCCGCAGCTTTGTCTGCCACGTAGTCGCTCAGCCCCGGAACTTCAGGAACCGGCACTGAACTAAGCGGCGCCAGTGGACGCAGTGGAACGACATTCGACGGAGGCGGTGCGTTCTGCGCCCGTACATGGCGAAAATAGCCAGCGGCTGCAATAACTGCCACAAGAGTAATTGCGATTCGAAGAGTCCGGAAGAACGAGGTGAAACGTACTTTCATTGATGCTCACTTTTGACTCGTGTCACAGGCACGAAAGATTTTTTACGCGTGCTTTATGCTGCGCATAAATCCGGAAGGTCCCTGTAGCACTTGCACATTCATTTACATTTCTTAATGCATTTCTCATGCCAAGGTGCGCGCCGTGTTGTTTTGATTTGTCTCTCAGGTATTTGCTTGATGTTCTACGGAGAAATGGTCAGGGGTGAAGAACTTTGCACCCTTAGTGGCATGCGCCTGCTGCTGGATAGTGAACGAATGCTGCGATGTTGAAACTCATTGCGACTGAGAGCGCGCCAGCAAAAAAGCGCGGAGAAGGTTGCAATCAAAAGATTGCTTCCTGCTCCGCACTGGATGAACTGGGATTTACTTCCGCTTACAATTTGTAGAAAAGATCAGCGGTTTTTGCCGATGCCGGCATTTGAGGAGGAAGCGGCCGAAGCTTCCGATACTTCACTTACATCATCGATGTACTTGATCAGAGCCTCTGCATCCACTTTGCTCAAACGCAAGTTAGGCATTGAAACGCCTTTGTATTTTTTGAAAAGAGCCGTTGCAATCGGGTCTTTTTCCGCCAGCACTTTGTCCGGAGTCTGAATAAAGCGTGAGAGCCATGATTTTTCCCGAACGGTTGTTACGCCACGCAGGTCCGGCCCGATGCTGTCTCCACCGCCAACTGTGTGGCAAGCGGCGCAACGGCTTTTAAAAAGATATGTTCCGTGATCGGTAGATGGGGCGTCGCTACGACTGGCTTGTTGATAACCCTGGCCGGCTTTGTGATATTTCCAGGATGAGAGCCAATCCGTCACCATGGTGGCGATGTAGTGCGCATCATCGAGTGAGCTGTCGCGCATCCATTGGCCGCTTGGTTCATCGCCTATCACCAGGCTTGTGCTGTGGTCAGTCAATTGATTCTGGTCAGGGGCCGCGGCCTGGCCCATTCGGCTGCGGATAAGCTCAATATCTTCTTTCTTCCCGGTTAGAAAAAGCCATCCCGGGCCCGCATGAAATTTTCTGGCGTACTCTTTAAGCATCTGCGGTGTGTCATGTTTGGGATCAATGCTGATGGAGTAGAAAAAGATGTCTTTGCCCATCCGGTTGCCTAGAAGCTTCTGCACCTGCGCCAGCTTGGCTGTCTCCAGCGGGCACGAGTCACCGCATTCTGTGTAGATAAAGTTGATGACCACGGACTTGCCCTTGATCAGGTCGTCATAGAACCGGACTACCTTTCCGTCCTGGGTGATCAGCGGAGCATTGGTGAAATGTTCTGCCCCGGGGCCGCTTGCGCTGGCCCGATCTGGATTCAGAACCAAGATAATTCCTGTCACGATGATGATGATTGCCAGCGTCGCTATCATTTTTTTGTTTTGCATATTGATCAATTTCTCCCCGGAAGAAACGCATGGGTCGCTGGCGCGGCCCATGCGTGAGTGATACACATGTTTGTTAGAACGCAGTCGGTAGAATGGTTGGCGAGGTAAACTCCACACCTTGCGGCGTGGGGTTGGGGGTTGGAAGAGCGACCGGGCCACGATCAATTTCCCAGCGGATGAGCATGGCGTGATCTTCATGCACCGTGTTATGGCAATGCTCCATAAACATGCCGGAAAATTCCCGGAACTGCATGGTGAGGGTCACACTGCCGCCCGGCCGCAGCCGATAAACATCTTTTCGGCCCAGTTCCCAGGCAGGAATGGCCACAACATTCCCCAGTTGGTCCCTGCGCTCCAGAATCTGACCTTCTTCAAAGTGAATGTGAATGGGATGGTCCCATCCGGCACCTGCATTCACAAGGTGCCAGACCTCTCGCGTGCCGAGTTTGGGAGCGGCGGAAAGACGGTTGAAATCAGCCGAGAATCCCTGCCCGCCATCCGTCTTGACGGACCACGGATTTTGATCAGAACCTGAAGCGCGCCCAAACTCAAAAGTTCGCTCGCGGGTCACAGGAATGCTTGAGAGATCAGGATTTGGAATCAGCGTAGATGGAACCTGACTCTGATCTGGCTTCGCTGGATCACGCACGATCCGGAATTCCAGGAACTTCCCGACGCAGGGATCAGGAGACTTGCCTCCCAGAGCGTCAGACAAAGTGCGGTCTTTCGATGGCTTTAATCCGCTGGAGTGTTCGCACAGATTCACCATCCAGACCTTGCTCCCCACGCTATAGCGTGAGAAGTCGATCACAATGTCATACCGTTCTGCGATTCCCTGCTCGTCCAGTTGTGTAAGGGGAACGGGATTCGGCAGCAAGTTGCCATCATTGCCGATCTGGATCATTTGTGAACCGTCGCTAAGGCAGACTTTGAAGAAACGCGAAACGCTCGCATTCAGAATGCGGAAGCGATACTTGCGGCGCTCAACTTCAAAGTAAGGCTTATAGGCGAGATTTACGGTCATCACATCTCCCACAAATCCATCAAACTGGAAAATGTCAAAGAAGAGCTGTCCGCTGGAATCCCAGGCCTTATCAGCCAGCATCAGGTTCACGTCATAGTCGAGATTTCCCCAGGACTTGTCCGTGCCGCTGGGTAGACGCAGGTTAACCCCATCATTAAGAGCCTCATTGCCACGATCAAGAGAGCTATAGATGTTGAACATGGCCGCATTGCCTTTATAGACATTTTGCGCGGTAAAGCTGAACATGTGATCGTGGAACCAGTGCGTGCTCATGGTTTCTCGCCAATCGCCGGGACGATTGTTGATGCCACCGCTATCAGCCGGACTGCCACACCGTGGATCACTGGCGTCCGTATTGATGGAATCGTAGCCGGCATGGATGATGGGCCAATGGTAGTCATAAAACTGGCCGGGAAAAAAGAAAGCGCCGGTAAATCCATCATTCTCTGCACCGTGATGTCCATTGTGCTCATGGGTGGAGATCGTGTGGCGTCCAAAACCACCGTTCTGGCTTACGTCTGGATTTAAAGCATTGTGGTGGCGGAAAAGTATTGGCTCTCCGTATCGTCCTTGAACAAGCTTGGGCGGGATGGTTCCGTTGAAGGTCCACACGGATGTTGGATTTTGCACCGGAAGATTAGGATGAAACGCCAGTGGAATCGTATTCGACGGATTGACACCAGAGTTCAAAGTGGACGAAACCCGGGGATTGTATTTGGTGTTGGCTGATGCCGGACTCTGCCATGCTTCCACGGCAACTTGCGGTGGAAAGACATCAAATCTCTGATGCGCCCAGTCGGCTCCCGGCGGGCGGCCTTCTATTGGTCCTGTGCCGCCGCCAAGTATTGCAGGCACTGGCTGTTGCGTGGTATTTGCCTGCGCGGCAGGAGCAGGACTGAGTGACCCCACAGAGTTGCGGTCAAGCACGTCAAACCGCAGCATCGGTTGCGTGAATGCCTGTACACCAAATAACGGGCTTGGCGGCGCGCCTGTAGGCACACTGCTGGAAGTACTGCCGCCACTACCACTACTCCCGGAACCGCCGCCAGAGCCGCTCCCTCCAGAAGCATAAGCGCTGTTGACGAACGGATTAAGGCCGTGAATCGGCGCAAGTAATCCTGCACTCGAAATCAGCCCCCACTTCACCAGATCACGGCGAGACACCTGACCTTGAGAGTGGGCTTTAACAATTTCCGCGCGGTTTTTGCGGGCGTTTTCCGCCTCGCGAAGCCGCGCCTTTGAGGCGTTCTTCGGCAAATAAATAAAACTCATCGGCTGCGCTCCTATGTGCTGCTGCGAACCAGGAAGGCCCGCTTGTATGACCAGGACTCAATTTCCGTCGTTGAGTTCCCAGTGGGTAACCGTCGTCAGTCCTACATCGAGTCGATCACCAGAAAATTCTCCGGCGTCCACTTTTTGTTTGACCGCTCAATCGCCACCGTTCGGGGCTGGCGGCTTGGCGTGGTTCGTTGATATTCCTCTTTCCAAAAACTCACGCCGGTTATCTGTAATGCAGTTTTGTTTCCATAATGAAGAAGTGTTAACGAGCGCGAGGAGATGATTCGTCTCTCATAAGAGATTTTTTGTTTGCATCATGATCCAGGGCCGCGCGAAAAGGGTGAAGCACATTGCACCCGGATATGGCATTGAAGTACTTTGCATTTGCAAAAAAGGAAATCGAGTATGCTACTGCACTGATTCTGCCGGCGGCTCCTTAATTCCGGGGCCTGCGGATCCTGATTTTTGTTCGGACGGAATGCCAAGCTCCTGCAGCTTGTAGATCAGAGCACGATAGCTGATCTTCAGCATTTTGGCTGAACGTTTACGCTTCCAGCCATTTGCTTCCAGTACTTTAAAGATTACCTGCCGCTCCACCTGCCGTATGGCGCGCCGCGTAATATCTTTCAGGCTTACCTTTCCATTAGGTGGAATAACAAATTGGAAAAGATCTGGCTTGCGCCCACGAATATCCGCCAGCATTGCTTCCTGCGAACCAAACATCACATAGCGGCGCATCAGATTTTCCAGCTCCCGGATGTTCCCCGGCCAGTGATACGCCTGGAGTTCTTCAATCGTTGAATTCAATAATGGTCCCGCATGGCAGTTGTATTTGTAGTTATATTTTTCGAGAAAATATTCCGCCAATCCAGGGATGTCTTCCACTCGTTCGCGTAAAGGTGGAAGTTCAAGGGTCACTCCATCCATGCGGTAAAAAAGGTCCTCACGGAAGTCGCCGGTCAATATTTGCTGACGCAAATCACGACTTGTAGCAAAGATAAACCTGACGTTGATTGCTCTCTCCTCTTCCGCGCCCAGCCGGGTAAAATGCCCATCCTGCAACAGGTGCAGCAGCTTTGCCTGAAGCGTTGGGTCCAGTTCCGCAATTTCATCCAGAAAGAGAGTTCCGGAATCAGCCAGTTCCACACGCCCACGCTTTGAGGAAGAAGCGCCTGTATAGGCGCCGCGCTCATATCCAAAAAGCTCGCTTTCCATCAGGTTGGCGGGCAAGGCAGCGCAGTTCACCTGAATGAATGGATGCATGGCTACCGAAGAGCCCGCGTGAATAAAGGTAGCGATAATATTTTTTCCGGTGCCGCTTTCTCCGGTAATCAGAACAGGAATATTTGTTCCGGTAAGTTTGGCGATTCGTTCACGGATAGTGACCATGCCTGCCGTACAGCCAAAGATGAATTCTTCCGGCGGCAGCTTGGACTGTGCCCGGGCATAGCGGTTCTTGTCACTCTCATATGCATCATGTCGATTCAATGTGCTCATCACAGGGACACATGCATTCAAAGTTCCAAGCCAGAACATACCAATCATCCCTTATGCATTTATTTGCACATGCAATTCAAACCACAGTTGAGGATGGCGCGCGATGGTAACGAGGTACCATAGTGGTAGTTCATTACCACTGTGGAACAGTGGTACCACCTCCAATGCGCAACCGGGCATCCTAATACAGGATTACAGCAACTTTTCCCGTAGTTTTATGCAACGGCATGCGGTTAATCAAGCACTACTTAACTAGAGCAAGAAAATTACAGGAAACTAAAACTGCGTTTAGAGTCCTGTGGCAATATTAGAAAAATGCGCCAACTTACGACGAGCTATGCGGCAGCGAGAAGGGCTTAACTTTGTCAGGTTAGGTGTGATATTTTTGTTTTACATTCGTTGAACTGGCCCAGATAGAGCAGTGACCTAAACCAAAAGTTGATTGGCCGCTTGATCGATGGCCATTTCATTTCCTGCAAAAGCAAGGGCCTTGTTCCGCGAGCACGGGGTATTTCGTGGGGTAGGGGCACTGTGTCAAATCAAGGTCCAGCTCAAAATAATTTGTCCGCGGCTCGACCGACAGAAATAACACAGCCGGTTGATGACCAGGTGCAACAGGAAATTTCTCAACGCACCCTGTTGCTGGCCAGCGCCGCGCATGAGCTCAAGACTCCGCTTGCCGTGATTGCCGGTTATGCTGATTTCCTTCTTGGCGACCACGCTGGGCCGCTCAATCAACATCAAAGGGGTGTGCTTGTTGAAATGCAGCAGAGCACGCACCGGCTCCAGCATCTAATTGAGAGCTTCCTCAAAATCAGCGCGCTGCAATCGGGAAAGTTTGAAATCAAGAAAGACCTGCGATGCGTAAATAAATGCGTTGCAGAAGTGATTGAACAATGGCGGATTCCATATACGGCGCGCGGAACTACTCTGGATTTTTTTCCCGATACAACTCTTGAACCGATTCACTTTGACTATCTTAAACTGCAGAATATTCTTTCCAACCTTCTTGATAATGCGCTGAAGTTCACGCCTCCATTTGGCAGGGTGAGTATCACCACCAGGGGGGACTATTGGGAACGGCGTAATCCAA
Source organism: Candidatus Angelobacter sp. (assembly GCA_035653315.1). GTDB lineage: Bacteria > Acidobacteriota > Terriglobia > Terriglobales > Acidobacteriaceae > Angelobacter. The sequence continues at coordinate 2,079 of DASRCD010000303.1, read as the reverse complement.
GAAGCAATACATTGATCCATCTGGAAAGGCGCACACCGGCGCTGGCGCGATGGAACAATTGCGTGCGAATTGACGTTACAGACAATGGCGCGGGAATTTCACCTGAATATCACCAGGAAATTTTCGAAGAATTCCGTCAGCTCAACCAACTGGCAAGGACTCCGGGCATTGGCCTGGGACTTGCGATTGCCCGCAGATTGGCAGAAGCTCACGGGGGAAAAATTCTGGTGAATAGCACAGTGGGGCAGGGCAGCACATTTTCAGTCTTGCTGCCCCGACAATGAAGGAGAATCCATGGAGACTTGGTCTGGTGTTCCGGGCAAACCAACCATTCTTGTAGTAGATGATGAACAAAGCATGCTTACCTATACCAGAACATTGCTTGAAACCAGCAATTACCTGGTAGATACGGCCACAAGCGGCGAAGAAGCCATTGCCAAAGTAAAACACAAAGCTCCGGACCTGATGCTGGTGGATATGCAGATGCCTGCCATGAACGGCCTCCAGACAATTGAGGTATGCAAAAAATTAGTGCCTGAGCAGCGGATCATCATGGTCTCCTGCGTCACGGAAACCAGCAATGTAGTTCAGGCAATTCGCCTTGGCGCGCTGGACTATATGACAAAGCCGGTCTATAAAGCGGAGTTGGATGCTGTGATCTCCCGCTGCCTTTCTGCGGGAAAATCGTCAGAATGCGATGTTCCGGTGCTCCACTTCACCGCCACCACTGACCAGGAGCATATCGACAATCTTACTGACGATCTCTTTTTCCTTGCTGCCTCTCCTGCCATGAAACAACTCAGGGCGCAGACCTCAGTTCTCGCCAAAGTGGATGTGCCAATTTTACTTTTGGGGGAAAGCGGCGTTGGCAAAGAGATCCTGGCCCGGTTGATTCACAAATTATCGCCACGATCTCAGAAGCCATTTTTAAAGGTAAATTGCGCGGCGCTGCCGGCTGAACTCCTGGAAAGCGAACTTTTTGGTTATGAGAGCGGCGCATTCACCGGAGCGGCGCGTTCGAAGCCGGGTAAATTTGAGCTTGCCAATTACGGCACCATACTCCTGGACGAAATTGGGGAGATGAATCCCCTGCTTCAGGCAAAGCTACTTCACGTCCTGCAGGATGGCCAGTTCTCCCGGCTGGGTGGGCGCACCACCATCACGGCCGATGTTCGAGTGCTGGCTGCTACGAATATTGACATTGAAAAGGCGATTGCGCAAAAAACTTTTCGGGAAGACCTTTACTACCGCTTAAATGCATTCACCATGAACATTCCGCCCTTGCGGGAGCGGCGAGAGGAAATTCCCGCGCTGTTAAAACATTACATGGACAGATTTGCCCATAAATATTCCCAGAAAGCCACACAGTATTCTGACAAGCTTGTTGCTGCCTGTCTTAAGTATCATTGGCCCGGAAATTTGCGCGAGCTTGGCAATTTTGTAAAACGTTTTCTGGTCTTGCAGGATGAAAACCTGGCAATTTCCGAATTGCAAGACAGAAGCCGTCCTCTGAATCCAACGTTGGGGTCCCAACCAAAAGCCAGCGCTCCGGCGGTGGAAAAGGGATTGAAATTTCTGGTCCGCAGTTCAAAAGACGAAACCGAATTAAAAGCAATTCAAGAAGCATTGGCTGCAACCAACTGGAACCGCAAGATGGCTGCTTCCCGGCTCAATATCAGCTACAAAGCATTACTGAATAAAATTAAGCTTTATCACATAAGTCCGTCTAATTCCGATTGAAGTACGCCGAAGATGGTCATCCACTTGCATTCACTTGGATTGATTCGTTCATGCGCGCAGTAATCACGAGCAAACGAATCTTGATATCCGAATGAAGTGGAGTTTGTTGTGTCCAGATTTACTGTTATTTCTATCTTTGTTGTACTTGCGCTTTCGGCAGGCATGGCGGCGCAAACGCATTTCAAGGCAACCACAACCCTGAGTGCGGAAACCAGCAATAACACAAGCGCCGCCTACACTTTTGCCGGCCAGGGCAATGGCAATATTGCCCCTGGCAATGTGAGCAAGGTTTCAATCCATTCCCTGCTCTATCCAGGCTCTTCGGCAAAAGTTTATGCA
>DASRCD010000302.1:0-3252 GCA_035653315.1 Candidatus Angelobacter sp. | reverse complement strand
CCACAACGGAAGCGCGCTGACCTTCAACGATGTTGTGGAGTTCTATATCCGCAACTCATCGCTTGCGCGGCAGGGACTTCTGCGGAATGCCCCTGCACAATTTAAAAATATGTCCCTGTCAGAGGATGACGTGGCGGCGCTGGTTGCGTTTCTGCAATCCCTGACTGAAGACTATGATGACGCATAGTTTCGGGGGCAAACGGGAAACCTTTCACTTCTTCGCGGACACGCTTCAACTCGCCTGATTTTTCAAGGGTTTTGATCCAGTCGCGCAGGTCGTTGTAGGCCACGTGTTTATGTTAGCCGAGAAGGCAAAAAAAATTTGCTTCAGCCCAAACCAGGACTATTTTGGTCTGATATAGTACTTAAAATAAGACAAAAACAGTCTTAATTTATTGAGGAGAGCTGGATTGAGCATTCATTTTCTGAAAAATTGGGGCAAATTCTGCATTTTTTCGATGCTTTTCGTGATTTTTGGCGGTCAGGCGCGGGCCGACGAGCCGCTCTTCGGCTTCACCTACACCACCGACCTTCTTCCAAAACACAAGTTTGAACTAACACAGTGGGCCACGGCGCGCATCGGTAAATATCCGGGCGGAGACTACTGGCAAATCGAAAACCGGACGGAAGAGGAATACGGCTTCCGCGACAATCTTCAGCTTTCTCTGTACCAACTTTACAACTCGACAGCGGCCTACCATAACGGCCCCTTCGGCCAGACCACCCCGCCGGAGCAGTTTTCCTATTACAACCCGGGGCCGGATGACCACTTCAACGCAACCAAGTTCATCGGCGTGGCGGGAGAGGCCATCTACCGCATCTGGAGTCCTTACGAGCGGCCCATCGGCATTGCAGTTTACGAAGAGCCGACCTTCGGCGCCGGGTTCATTGAGTCAGAAAGCAAGCTGATCCTGCAAAAAGACTTCCGCGATGATCGCGTTGTACTGGCCGCAAACTTCACCTATGCTCCGGAATGGCGGCGGCTGGCTGAAGAGGACAATCCGGCAAAAAAGAGCATTTCAGAAGAGCTGGATGCAAACATAGACCTGGGCGCTTCCTACCGCTTCATACGTAATTGGTCGGCGGCGGTCGAGTACATCAACGAGCGCGAATTTAACAGCTACAACTTCACGCATGAGTCCAATAGCGGTCACTACATCGGGCCTTCGGTCCACTATGCCGGCCAGCACTTTTTTGCAACAGGTTCGTTCTACGAGCAGATGCCGTGGGCCGGCAAGCACGTGGACACAATTCCCGGAGGCATTGTGGATGGGCGGATTGTGGACAACGATTTTGAGAAATATCGCGTGCGCGTCAAGGTTGGTTGGTATTTCTGAGATAGCAACATCTGTGCCGATCGAAGTAGAAAAAAGCAGGTCCCTCCCCTTCACTGTGTTCAGGGTGAGGATGACAAATTTTGTGAACTGAGAAAATTAGGAAGACACATGAAGGCACGACTCATATTTGTTCCGCTGGCAGGGCTGGCCATCGCCGGGGGCCCGGCCTATGCCACGGTCTATCTTTCCGTGGAGCAGGCGCAGCAGGTGATGTTTCCTGGTGCAACGTTTACACCGGACAACCGCACGCTCACCGAAGACCAGGTGAAGGTGATTGAGAAGATGTCAGGCGTGCCGGTCCGCAACAAGCAGCTCAAGATTTGGCGCGTCTCGACAGGTGGATGGTTCATTGTGGACGAAGTCGTAGGCAAGCATGAGTACATTCCGTTTGCCCTCGGGCTGGATGACAAAGGCAACGTGAAGGACGTGGAGATTCTTGAATACCGCGAGGCCTACGGTGGACAGATTCGCGATCCTGAGTGGCGGAGGCAATTCGTTGGCAAAGGGCCGGACGCGAAGCTCCAGTTGGGCAGAAACATTCGCAACATCTCCGGGGCCACGCTGTCTTCCCGGCATATTACCGACGGAGTCGAGAGGCTGCTGGCAACCTATGCGGTCGTCCTTGCAAAAGCTGGTCACTGAGCGAGCGCAGCCGTGGCTGGGCACCATCGTCAGCATCCGTGCAGACGCGCCGCAGGAGGTCATCAGCGCAGCTTTTGAAGAGGTCGCCCTCATTCACCGGCTGATGAGCTTTCATGATGCAGCGAGTGATGTCTCGCGAGTGAACCGCGAGGCCCATGAGCGTCCGGTTGCTGTGCACCGGTATACGCTGGAAGTGTTGGATTGCGCGCTGCGTTTTGCTGCCATTTCCAATGGGTGCTTCGACATTTCCATCGGTGCGGAACTGGTCGAGTGGGGCCTGCTGCCGCGTCCTGAGGGGGCAACGGCGAGACCTGAAGGCACATGGCATGACATTCAGTTGCTCTCCGACGGTTCGGTCTTTTTTGAGCGGCCTTTGTGGGTGGACCTGGGTGGCATCGCCAAGGGCTTTGCCGTAGACCGTGCGATGGAGCGGCTTCTGGCAGAGGGAGCAGAGCAGGCGGTTGTCAATGCAGGCGGCGACATTCGCGTGCATGGTCTGACCGAACCAATTCGTTTGAGTGCGGAGACGGTCACTGATACCATGCCTGTCCTTGAACTGACGGACGGCAGTGTGGCTAGCAGCAGCGGTCACCTCCAGAGGCGACAGGTGCAGGGAATGACCTGCGGCCCGCATGTACATGGCGTTCGGCGACAACCCGCTCCTGCCGACCGTTTTGTTTGTGTGCTGGCCGAGCAGTGCGTGGCCGCCGATGCGCTGACGAAGATTGTGATGGCGGAGGGATCAAAGAGCGCGGGCATCCTGCGCGAGTTTGCGGCATTGGCGTATGTGCATGATCCGGACACGGGCTGGCAGTGTATTTCAGAGGATGAAGATTGATGACAGTCAGAAAATCCGGCAGCCTGGGGCGGCCACGCCGTCTCGCCATCTACATAACAGGCGTTGGACTGTGGCTCACGGGCGGGCTGTGGCTCATCTGTCACTATTTTCTGGTGAAGCAGGGTGAGTTTGGGCCGGAGACGAATCCGATGGAGCCGTGGTGGCTCCGCGTCCATGCAGCATTTGCCTTTGCCGCGGTGTGGCTCTTTGGACTGCTGTGGGGCATCCACATCACCAAAGCGTGGCCGCATAAGAGGCGCCGCTGGTCCGGAGGCGCGATGGCCGGCGTGCTGGCCCTGCTTACGGTCACCGGATACCTTCTCTACTATGTCGGAGACGACCGTGTGCGGCCGCTTATCTCATCCGTACACTGGATCGTGGGTCTGGCGTGTCCGCTGGTCTTTTTATGGCACCGGGTAAAGTTCCGGAAACGCA
>DASRCD010000301.1:0-6591 GCA_035653315.1 Candidatus Angelobacter sp. | reverse complement strand
GCTCAGATTTTACAACTTTGCCGCATCAGGGCAATTATTGCGCTCTGCGTAGTCAACCTCGCGGCTTGCTCAATTGCCATGTCAAATGCGCCTTTACCGTGGGCCATTCACTGGCAATGATGCTGTAAACGCATGTATCGCGAATGGTTCCATTCGGCGCGATCTGATTGCTGCGCAGGATTCCATCCAGCTTTGCCCCTAGCCGCTCAATACCTCGGCGGCTCTGGTGATTGAAGAAATGCGTGCGCAACTCCACGCAGATACAATTCATTTTTTCAAATGCATGCGTCAGCAGCATCAGCTTGCACTCGGTATTCAAGGCCGTCCGCTGCACGCTTTTGCGGTACCAGGTGGAACCGATTTCCACTCGCCGGTTGGGCTCATCAACATTCATATAAGAAGTCACGCCAACAGCTTTTGAACTCTGGGGGTCAATCACGGCAAACGGCAGCATGGAATGCCTGTTTTGCAGGTCCAGCCGGCGGTCAATTTCCGCCCGCATCTTGGCCGGTTCGGGAACCATGGTGTACCAGAGCTTCCATAATTCGCCATCTTTTACGGCTTCCACCAGATCATCGTGATGAGAGTGGGAAAGCGGCACAAGCAAAGCGTGGGTTCCGCGCAAAGTTACAGGTTCAAGCCAAGTCATTGCTGGCCATTGTTACATACCAGAAATGCGAGCACCAGATTTTGAACAAACATAGAATGTCCTTACAAATGTCATCGCCACACAATAAAGCCCTAGCACCTCTGTAACTGTGCCTGAAACGCGTTCCTCGCTATGCTCTGCGGATGGTTCGCAGATATTTGCTTTGCCTTGCTCTTCTTATCCTCTATATACCAGCCAGTTTTGCCCAGGAAGGCCCATCTTTGGGCGATATTGCCCGTCAGCTTAAGGCGCAAAAGCATGGTGCTCAGCCTGTACCATAAGCAACGCCATCGAGCGTGCAGGATACGGGCAAAATGGATCCCGCGCCCCAGCAGCAATCTCTTCCCGCTGTGTCTGCGTCCAAACCCGCTCCACCCGTAATAGCTGCTCCGGAAGAAACAATCGTGCCTGATCTCAATGCCAATGTGGAGATGGATGTTCACGGCATCGAGAAGTACGAAGCTGCAATCCGGCAAATGCTTCAGCAGGAAAAATTTCAGGAAATTGACCGGCTTGCCTTTGAAGCGCGCACCAGCAAAGCGCTTTTTCCGGGAGGCTATTGGAAAGTCCATACCATCTATCTTGCTCTTGCAAAGCCTCAAGCGGGACTAAAGGCCAGTGAAGAAGAATGGACACGGCATCTTGCCCTCATAGAGCAGTGGAAACAACAATACCCCAACTCGATCACGGCTCGAATTGCCCTTGCCGAGGCTTATAACGATTATGGCTGGAAAGCGCGTGGAGGCGGTTATGCGGACAGCGTAGCCCAGGAAGGCTGGCAATTACTGGCTGAACGCGCCAGCAAAGCGGAAAAGATCCTGGAAGAAGCGGAAGCTCTTCCAGAGAAGTGTCCGGAATGGTTCGCCGCAATGATCACCGTGGCTCGGACTCAGGAATGGGATGCAGACCATCTGAATGCTCTGTTCCAAAAAGCAATCGCCTTTGAGCCGGATTATTACTACTACTATCGAATGCTGGCTGACTCTCTTTTGCCGAAATGGGACGGTGCAGAAGGGGATTCAGCCCGCTTTGCTGAAGCCATGGCTGATCGCATCGGCGGCAAGAAAGGTGACGTAATCTATTTTGAGATTGCCACCACCATCATCTGCGCCTGCAATAATGAACGTGGTCTCAATGGAATGTCCTGGCCGAGAATCAAGAATGGATACCAAGCGCTTCAGGAACTCTATGGCCCATCGATTTCCCACAAAAATGAAATAGCCTTGATGGCTTTCAGGGCCGCGGATTTTGATTACGCTACTACGGTTTTTGATCAGATAGGCGACGACTGGGACAAAGGCGTCTGGCTGAAGCGTGATACGTTTTACAATTTTAAATTCCAGGCGACCATCCCACGCATTAAACGCTCAATGGCGGAAGCAAAAGAGAACGCCAGAACTCCGGAAGGCCAGCTTTTCAGCTACACATTATTGTCAGAGATGGAAAAGAACTATCACCAGAAATTGCTTGACTGTATGAAAAGCGCGCCAGAGTATCAAACGCCTTTCATGGGCATGCTCCTGCAATTATCAAAAGATGGGACAGTCCGTGACGTAATGTTCGCGGCCCGGAATGCGCCTGCAGCATGTTTTCGCCCACAACTTGAAAAAGCCGTGCTTCCGGCCCCGCCCAAACCGGATTACTGGGTTATGGTCCAGATGAACGTTGCAAAATAATTCAATCTGCCTCCTACGCGCTATGGAACTTGTGCCTTTCCAGGCCTGCCATACTTGTTTTTGCCCGCGGACGCTTCCCGAAAGCTTTACAATCATTACAGTTCGGGAGCATCTCCATGACCAGAGAAGAAGTTCTCAAAAAGCACAAGCAGTACATGTTTCCTTCCATCTCCCTGTACTACACTGACCCGCTGGTGACTGATCACGCCAGCATGCAACACGTCTGGGACGTGGAGGGCAACAAATACCTGGATTTCTTTGGTGGAATTGTGACCATCTCTGTGGGGCACTCCAATCCGCGCGTGACCAGCAAGATCAAGGCGCAGATCGATAAAATCCAGCACGCTTCCACGGTGTTTCCGAATGAAGCTGTTGTTGCGCTGGCAGAAAAAATTGCGCAGATCACTCCGGGCGAGATCAGCCAGAGCTTCTTCTCTAACAGCGGCACAGAAGCCAATGAGACCGCAATCCAACTGGCACGCATGTTCACCGGCCGCTTTGAGGTTGTAGCCCTGCGCCACGGATACAGCGGGCGCTCACAGATGGCGCAATCGATGACGGCGCAGAATACCTGGCGACGTTCATTACAGGTGCCTGCGCCCGGGTTCGTCCATGCCATGAACGCTTATTGCTATCGCTGTCCTTGGGGACTTACCTATCCAGATTGCGGAGTGGCTTGCGCCAAAGACGTGGAAAATGTGATCCAGACCTCCACATCCGGACAAATTGCAGCCTTCTTTGCCGAGCCGGTCCAGGGCGTGGGCGGCTTTATCACGCCGCCGCCGGAGTATTTCAAGATTGTCTTTAAGATCGTAAAAGATTATGGCGGCCTCTTCATTTCCGATGAAGTTCAGACCGGCTGGGGACGCACGGGCAAACGCTGGTTCGGCATTGAGCAATGGGAAGTAACGCCGGACATTATTACTTCAGCCAAGGGCCTGGGGAACGGCGTGCCTATAGGGCTCACGGCAACTCGACCGGAGATTGCCGCCAGCTTCCAGGGCTTACAGATTTCGACCTTCGGCGGCAATCCTGTCACCTCCGTGGCGGCCAAGGCCACGATTGATCTAATTGAAGAAGACCGCCTGATGGACAATGCGGACGTGGTGGGCCGTTACTATCGTGAAGGCTTAGAGGAGTTGAAAGAAAAATACGAGCTGATCGGCGATGTCCGCGGCATGGGTTTGATGCAGGCCATGGAATTCGTGAAGGACCGCAAAACCAAAGAACCCGCGCCTGAAGCAACTAACCAGTTCATGGAGCATTGCAGGAAAGGCGGGCTGCTGGTGGGTAAAGGCGGCCTGTACGCCAATGTGATCCGCACCTCGCCTCCTTTAAATATAGGCAAAGCTGACGTGGATGAAGCTCTCCGGATCATGGACACCGCGCTTGCAGCCATCTCACCAGCCTTGGCGGGCAGTGCTAATCGTAAGTAAGCTAACCAGCAGAAAACAAGCAGGTTGTCTGGGATCGCAGCAGCCTTGGTTTGTGCTTCTCTCATCCTACGATTAACCCGTAGCTAGCGATTGAAATTCACCAAAATTTAAAACGTTAGCGCAAGTCACTCAACTTTTGTCATTGACAATCCACTGCATTTGTTCGATAATTAGCACTCAACGGGAATGAGTGCTAGCAAACCTCTGCTGGGATCTTCCTGTTAAACGCCTTTGTAATTTTATTCTTCAACATTTGAAAAAGGAGCAGTCGCATGGCACAGAAGTTGACCCCGTTGCATGACCGCGTTGTGATTCGCCGGCATCAAGAAACGGAAACCGTTCGTGGCGGCATCATCATTCCCGACACGGCAAAAGAGAAACCACAGGAAGGCATTGTTGTAGCAGTTGGAACCGGCCGGTATGACAAAGGCCAGCTCGTTCCCCTGGCAGTAAAAGAAGGTGATCGCGTTCTGTTCGGAAAGTATTCCGGATCAGAAATCAAGATTGACGGCGAAGAACTGCTGATCATGAAGGAAGAGGAAATCCTTGGAATCGTGACCGGCGCAGCCAAAGGCTTTGAGAAGCCGGAAAAAGCCGGAGCCGCAAAGCGGTAACACCGGTTTTTTGCAATCAGCAATCCAGCCTTGAGAAACCCTCATTGCTGATTGCCCCCGTAAAAGATCTTGAATTGCCGCAAAGCGGCAGAATTTTTGACAGGAGATTGAAGCAAAATGGCAAAACTGATTGTGCATGGTGAAGAGTCACGCCAGGCGATTCTGCGTGGAGTCAACGTTCTGGCTGACGCAGTGAAAGTGACGCTGGGCCCTCGCGGCCGCAACGTTGTTATCAACAAGAAATTCGGTTCCCCTATCATCACCAAAGACGGCGTAACCGTGGCAAAAGAGATTGAATTGGGCGACCACCTGGAAAACATGGGCGCACAGATGGTGCGTGAAGTCGCCAGCAAAACCAGCGACGTTGCCGGTGACGGCACCACCACCGCAACCGTTCTGGCCCAGGCCATCTATCGCGATGGTGTAAAGACCGTTGCTGCCGGCGCAAATCCCATGGCCCTGAAGCGCGGCATTGAGCGGGCTGTGAATACCATTTGCGGCACGCTGAATAAAGAAGGCGAGCGGACCAAGGGCTTCCTCGATACGCTCTCCAAGCCCGTCAGCGGCGACATGATTGCCCAGGTAGGCACCATCTCCGCGAACAATGACGAAACCATCGGCCGCATCATTGCTGAAGCCATGAAGAAAGTCGGCAAAGACGGCGTAATCACGGTGGAAGAGTCCCGCACCATGGAAACCAGCCTGGAAGTTGTGGAAGGTATGCAGTTTGACCGCGGTTACCTCTCCCCCTACTTCGTGACTGATCCGGAGCGCATGGAAGCCATTCTGGATGACGCGCTCATCCTCATCAATGAAAAGAAAATCAGCACCATGAAGGACCTGCTCCCGATTCTGGAACAGGTGGCCAAAGCCGGCCGTCCGCTGCTCATCATCGCGGAAGATGTTGATGGTGAAGCGCTCGCGACCCTGGTGGTCAACAAGCTTCGTGGCACGCTGCAGGTTTGCGCAGTGAAAGCCCCTGGCTTCGGCGATCGCCGCAAGGCCATGCTGCAGGACATCGCAATCCTGACCGGCGGCAAAGCCATCACGGAAGATATCGGCATTAAGCTGGAAACCATTGAACTCGCTGATCTGGGCCGCGCCAAGAAGATCACGGTGGACAAAGACAATTGCACCATCGTTGAAGGCAAAGGCAAAGCCGGTGAGATTGATGGCCGCGTGCGCGAACTTCGTGCGCAGTCAGAAAAAGCAACCAGCGACTATGACCGTGAAAAGCTGCAAGAACGGTTGGCTAAGCTGGTGGGTGGCGTTGCCGTGATTAAAGTCGGCGCTGCTACTGAAACCGAAATGAAGGAAAAGAAAGCCCGCGTGGAAGACGCCATGCACGCGACCCGCGCTGCCGTGGAAGAAGGAATCGTCCCCGGCGGAGGCGTTGCTCTGGTCCGTTGCGCGGCTGCCCTAGAAGACCTCAAGTTCAAGAATGACGATGAGGAAACCGGTGCAGAGATCGTGCGTCGCGCCCTGGAAGAGCCTTTGCGCCAGATCGTCGCCAACTCCGGCGAAGAGGGTGCAATCGTTGTGGGCAAGATCCGCGATTCCAAGGAAACCAACTACGGCTACAACGCCCAGAACGATAAGTTTGAAGACCTGGTGAAAGCCGGCGTCATCGACCCAACCAAGGTAACCCGTACAGCCCTGCAGAACGCGGCTTCCATCGCTGCGCTCATGCTCACCACTGAAGCTCTGGTCTCCGATATTCCGGAAGACAAGAAAGCTCCGGCCGGTGGCGACCACGGCGGCGGCTACCCAGGAATGTAATTTAAGTGCGCTCCCAACCAAGAGCCCCGCAGCAATGCGGGGCTTTTTTTTATCTGCTTAAGATAACTTGCGCTGCACAAGTAACTACAAATCAAGTCTACTGAGCGAGAGGACTCGCTGAAATGAACAATAAAAAAGCGCACCAGCCAATGCTGATGCGCTTTTAAGTTAGTGATTTGTTAGAACTGGAACTTAACTGCAAACTGCAATTGACGCGAAGACCCAGAATCGCCATTTGGAAAACGCGTGCTGCCGATAGTTGAAAAACTTGTGAACTGGTTGCCTGGGTTAATCAATGTTGGATTAGACGCGACCGGAACAGCTGGCTGCAGAGACGCGGCCAGGAACCCCCCGGATACGCCAGGTTGGCCGTAGTTCGGGTGGTTGAGCACGTCGAAGGCATCCGCACGGAGCTGCAGATTCAACCTTTCGGTAAT
>DASRCD010000300.1:0-7527 GCA_035653315.1 Candidatus Angelobacter sp. | reverse complement strand
GCAGAATGATTGTCACAATAGCGTTTTTCATTCATAAAGCTCCATGTAGTGAATGCACAGTTCAATATTTCTTGCAGATGATTGTTCATCTTTTAACTCAGCAGATTATTTTTCAATCATTGTTCACATTCGCGATAGCTTCTTCAGCACCGATTATCTTTGCAGCGGCCCTTCGTTCTTGCATGACCAGAGCTTGCTACAAACGGGACCGTATTTCAGGATTGTTCTCCCGAAAACCATAGTCGTTCCTTTGTGGCGGTTCTCATTCGGCGCTTAGAGCACCCGGCAACTCTCCGCGTCTCCGTGCCTCCGCGGTAAAAGATTGGTATATTCCTCGTTATGGCAAAAAAACGCATAGCGGTGGTCCCCGGCGACGGCATCGGCAAAGAAGTAATTCCAGCGGCATTGAAAGTGGTAGAAGCTACAGGCGCCGCTGTTGAGTTCACGACCTTCGACTGGTCCGCCGACCGCTATTTAAAAGATGGCACCACCATTCCCGCTGACGGTTTCGCCATGCTGGAACGAGACTTTGACGCGATCTTCGTCGGCGCGCTCGGCGATCCTCGCGTTCCCACCAATATTCACGCCAAAGAAATTCTGCTAGGCATGCGCTTCAAGATGGATCTTTATGCAAATGTGCGCCCCGTCAAGCTGCTCGACGAATCACTCTGCCCTCTTAAAGGCGTTAAACCTGAGCACGTGGATTTCGTGGTGATCCGCGAAAATACTGAAGGCCCGTACGTGGACGCAGGCGGCGTGCTCAAGCAAGGCACACCTGATGAGATCGCCACGCAGGAAGACTTCAACACCCGCAAGGGTGTGGAGCGCGTGATTCGCTATGCCTTTGAGCTGGCGAAAAAACAGGGTCGCAAAAAAGTTTTGATGTCAGACAAGTCCAACGTCATGACCTTTGCCGGCGGACTCTGGCAGCGCGTCTTTAAAATCGTCGCCGCGGAATATCCCGAGATCCAGACGCAGCACATGTACGTGGACGCGCTCTGCATGCACATGGCGCGCGATCCCAAACAGTTTGACGTAATCGTGACCAACAATATGTTTGGCGACATTATTACCGACCTGGCCGCGGCCCTTCAGGGCGGACTAGGCATGGCCGCCAGCGGTAATATTCATCCTGGCAAGACCTCAATGTTTGAACCAGTGCATGGCTCCGCGCCGCCCTTTGCGGGAAAAAACATCGCCAACCCCATTGGGGCCATCTCCACCGCCGCCATGATGCTGGACCATCTGGGCTTCACCAAAGAAGCAGAACGCATCAATCGAGCCGTGCTCGCCGCTGTACAACAGAAGAAGACAACGCAGGATATCGGTGGAAGCTTGGGAACAAAAGAATCTGCTGAGTGGATTGCTCTGCATTTATCACAATAATTAGGCTATTAGACACGGCATCCTACATTCCCATCCACTTGCTATTGAAATAGATGATGGGTCAAGGTGGAAGAGCGGCCCTTTAGGTCCGCGTAAAATCATTATTATGAGGGGCTTTAGCCCCGGAGCACAAATGCCGCTTGCGCCGCAGGAAATCAGGACATTCCAGGGCAGGCAATAAGTGAACTTGATGATGAACGCTTCCAATACCGCATCCCTACCGCTGGCAAAAACAAGGCCCATGCCTCCGGTTCTCATTGCGGTCTGTTCTGTTTGTATTAGTCTTGCTCTAGTGCTCGGCGTCGGATTGGCAAGCCATACCATCCTTCGTCACATCATCCAGACTCTGCCTTGCTGGGCTGTTGCCGCGTTAGGGTTCAGAAAATCGCGCGCGGTTGCGTGGGTGGCCCTGCCGGTTTTTTTGTTCTGGCTGGCTATTGTCATTTTGATCTGGTTATTTTTACTGGGAATTTCTCATGTTGTTTCCGGGCATTTTTCTGCCATTGAAATTGCCATGACCATCGTGGTGGGCCTCTCGGCATTGATTGGCATGATGAATATTGTCAGATTTAAATCCGGGCTTTCAGCCGTAACGGCCGGCGGTTTATTTCTGTTGATGGCGGCATTTCAGTGGATGTGTTTCCTCATCAGCATTCTTCCTGCGTTTTCCCATCGTTAATTCCCTGCGTTTTCGCCGTGAATTGCTGGTGCGTTAAGCCATCTGCCGCCATGGAAATTTGCGCCTTTTCTGGTTCCAATGGCACAATAAAGCTGTGGCTTCAATTGCATTTAGGCGCAAGTTTTGCGACCTTTGCGGCTGAGAGTCATCAATAGACTTAGTAAGACTGCGGGCTTCAACAACCCCGCGGGTCGGGCACGAACCAGTGCAGTGGATCCGCTGGAGCCTGTGGATGCTTTCAACATCTCCGTTCCGCGGCGCTAAACCGTGGGACTGAAGGCGGAAAATAAATGTCGACTACGATTGCTCCTTTGGAAGAGCGAGGCGTCAGTTGCTCGCTTGATAACTATCTTGTACTTCCTGACAACACAATGGACCGCCGTATTGCCGCTGCCCGGGCGGAGCTTGGCGCAAGAGCGGTGATTCTTGGCCACCATTACCAGCGGGATGAAGTCATCCGCTTCGCCGATTTTCGCGGCGATTCCTATAAGCTTTCACAGGAAGCTGCGCGCACCAGCGCCGAATACATTGTCTTTTGCGGCGTGCATTTCATGGCGGAGAGCGCTGATGTGCTGGCCCACGATGGGCAGCAGGTTGTCCTGCCGGATTTAAATGCCGGATGCTCCATGGCAGATATGGCGGAGATTGGCCAGGTGGAAAGCTGCTGGGAGCAGCTTGTTGCACTGGGACTGACAGACGATCAGGGGCACGGAATTACGCCGCTTACTTATATGAACTCCACAGCGGCCATCAAGGCATTTTGCGGCGAACGTGGCGGGCTGGTGTGTACATCATCGAATGCCCCGGCAGCTTTTCAATGGGCATTTGCGCGCAATGAAAAAATCCTCTTCCTGCCTGACCAGCATCTGGGCCGCAACACCGCTTATGCCATGGAAATTCCATTGAACGAGTGCGTGGTATGGGACCCATTCATGATTCAGGGTGGCGTGGACGCAGAGAGGTTGCGCCGCGCGAGGGTGATTTTGTGGAAGGGGCATTGTTCGGTGCATCAGCGCTTTTTGCCGGAGCACGTGGACCGTGTCCGCGCAAAGCATCCGGGGATTCAGGTGATTGTGCATCCGGAATGCCGCTGGGAAGTTTGCCGCAAAGCTGATGGCATTGGATCAACAGAGGGCTTGATCAAAATGATTCAAGATGCGCCTGTAGGCAGCAAATTCGCCGTTGGCACAGAGATACACTTGGTGAATCGCATGGGTAAGGAATTTGCCAGACATGGCAAAATGGTGATCACGCTGGATGAATCCGGCTGCCTCTGCACAACCATGTTCCGTATTTCACCGCAGCACCTTTGCTGGGCCCTGGAAAATCTGACACAAGGGAATGTGGTAAATCGTATTCAGGTGCCGGAAGACGTAAAGCACTGGTCACGAGTGGCGCTGGACAGGATGCTGGAAATACGATGAAGGTCTTGCGCTGAGGTCATCTGGCCAAAGCTGTTCAGGGCGTGATATGAATGAGCAAGCATTTATGGCCAAGCAAAAAACCTTTACGCTGGAAGAAGCCCATACCCTGCTGCCGGTATTGCGGTCCCTGCTCAAACGAGCCCTGGATGGCAAGCAATTAGTGGAGCAGGTAGAAAAAGAGCTGCAGGACCTGAAACATCGCATTTTGTTAAGCGGCGGGCTGCTGGTTGATGTGCCGGCCGTGGCGTTGCGCCGCGCTGAACGGGACAAGGCATTTCAAAACATAAAAGACACGCTGGCGGAAATCGATGCCATCGGCGTGCAGGTAAAAGACCTGGACATCGGCCTGCTGGACTTCCCTTGCGTCGTGGGTGATGAGGTTGTGCTGCTGTGCTGGAAGTATGGAGAAGAAAAGATCGAGTTCTGGCATGGAATGGAAGAAGGCTTTCAAGGCCGCAAGCCCATTGATGAGCGCATCCTGCGCGGCAAGAAAAAAGAAAAGCCAAATTAGACGGCTTGCAATGCTTTATTGGGGCCTGCCGCTTTGCTCCAGTTCAGCGATTAATTCCTGAAGCAATGCTTTCCTTGCGGCATTCAAGCTACTGAATTCAATTCCAATGCCTTTCTTCCGTGAGCTTCTGACCGTCCCGGTCAGCAGCAGGTGAATGGAATAAGCGCTGATCCTGATTTCCACATAACTGGGACTGGCGAAGGGATGCTCCATCTCAATGAAACATCCTTCCTTGCTCAGATCACGGAGTTTGCCCTGCCGCTTTCCGGTAGACGGAATGCGATTGACCTCCACGCTGCCATCGCACACGTACCGATGCGAGCGCCGCCGGTTTTTCAAGGGGCTGGAGGGGCCCTGACTGACTGTTTTGGCCGTATTCATGCTTCTTCAAGGCAAAAAATTCACCTGTAAGGCTATCGGCAGGGTTGGGCAGAACTTGATGCAGGACGCCGAAAAACGTTTTTTGTACCTGGCGCGAATACCGAAAATGCATAAACCGCGCGGATGACGATTATCAGGACTTTTGATTGGCCGGAATCGCTCCTAAGCTGTATCCTAGTTACCTGTCATATCCCAGTTAACCCAAACCAAAATTCATCTTTGAAGGAGATTCATGGCAAACGAACTGCGCAATTTCCTGGCTTTGTCTTATGACGAATTGGAAGACCTGAATCTGAAGGCAAAAGAGCAGCGCAAGAACCGCGTTCCCATGGACACCATCCAGGAAGACCGGATGAGATACCTGACCGACGAGAAACGCATCAAGGCCGTGACCGTGCTCTTTAGCGACCTTGAAGGCCGGTTGCACATGCTGGATTACGACAAAAAATTTCTTATCAAGAGCTGGGACAACCTGACTTTTGATGGCTCGTCAATCCGCGGCTTTACCGCGCAACGCGAAAGCGACCTGCGCCTCGCCCTGGATTGGAGTTCATTCTACTGGGCGCCTGCTGACATTTTCGGTTCGGGTAAAGTGCTGGTCTTTGGCGATGTAATTGACAAAGGCGGAACTCCCTACAGCGCTGATATTCGCGGCAACCTGAAGGTTTTTGCCACGGAGATGTTCAAAAAGTTTGGTTATACATTGAACGCCGCCAATGAAATTGAGGGTTTCCTCTTTCAGGGCGCAGATGCGGAACGCCGCTATCATGAAACCGCCAGGTTTGATTACGTAAATACCGGCGGCTATTACCACTCGCTGCCCGGCGATCCGTTGCGCACGTTCATCGATACCACGGCGGAAGTTCAGCGTGCCATGGGCTTCCAGAATGAAAAAGACCATCCTGAAGTGGCGCCTTCGCAGTTTGAAATCAATTACAGCTACGGAGAAGTGGTTGCTGCCGCCGACCAGATCCAGCTTTACAAGCTGATCTGCCGCCAGGTGGCCACACGCATGGGGCTCACGGCAAGCTTCCTGCCCAAGCCCGTGGTTGGCGTGAACGGAAACGGCATGCATACCAATGTTTCCATCAGCAAAGAAGGCAAAAATCTTTTCTGGGATCCCAGGGGCGAAGAGAAGCTCAGCAAATTGGGCTGGGAATTTGTGGACCGCATCCTGACGCATGGGAATGACATCTGCCTGATGCTCAATGCCAGCGTGAATGCGTATCGCCGGCTTGATCCGCACTTTGAAGCGCCAAACCAGATCAAGGCTTCGCCCACGGATCGCGGTTCCATGGTCCGCATTCCCATTGGCAATGAGAAGAGCATGCGTGTTGAGGTGCGCTCCGTTGCTCCTGATGCCAACCCTTATATGGTGATGTACTCGGTCTTTCGTACCGGCATTCAGGGCTCCACGGCAAAGATCAAGAATTTGCGGCAGGCCGAGCGCTATCTGCCTGACAATATCTATACAGCGTTGGAAAATTTCCGCAAAGCTGAGTGGACTACCAGGCTGCTGGGTGAAGATGTAAAGAATCGCTATGCCGACCTGAAACAAGCGTCGGCAGACCGCTGCCCACGGCTGCTGGGAACATTTGTAAAAGCCCCGGAGGTCCAGTATCACCACGATGTTTACAACCAGTTTTTGTGGAACCTTTTCTAAAAATCTCTCCGGCAATCATGCCCTGGTATTAGGCCGGGGCATTTTTTATTTGGCCTACTGTGCGGGGGAACGTCTTTGCCGCAATTCTTCCAGCTTCATTCATCCATGAGTGTCATACAGGCCAAAGATCCAAAGACTCAAAATATCAGAGCGTAAAACCGAAGATTGGCTGCGCTATAAAATAAATCGTGACTGGCAGTTGCCGCATCCATGTATTTGCGCATGAAAGGACAAAGCCATTGAACTATCGTCAGCTCGGTCATTCTGGTCTTAAAGTGCCTGTGCTCTGCTTTGGCACCGGCACCTTTGGCGGCGGAGGAAAGTTTTTTAAAGCCTGGGGTGAAACCAATGTAGAAGAAGCACGCCGGCTCATCGATCTCTGCATGGAGGCAGGCGTAAATTTTTTTGATACCGCGGATGTTTACTCCAACGGGCTTTCTGAGGAGATCCTTGGCCAGGCGATTAAGCATCTCCCCCGCGCCAGCGTCTTGATTTCCACAAAAGTTACTTTCGGATTTAACGATGGCTTGCGCATTGGCGGGCGTGCCAATCCAAACTCTGTCGGTTCTTCACGCTATCACATTACGCGGCAAATTGAAGGCTCACTCAAGCGGCTCAATACTGATTACGTTGATATCTACCACATGCACGGCTTTGATGCGGCCACGCCCATTGATGAAACCCTGAGCACGCTGGACAGGCTGGTGCAGGACGGCAAGGTGCGCTATATTGCGGCCTCAAATTTTTCCGGCTGGCACTTGCAGAAATCCATTGATATGAGCCGCCAGTATGGCTGGGCCCGGTATGTGGCGCACCAGGTTTATTATTCGTTGATTGGCCGCGACTACGAATGGGAACTCATGCCCCAGGCGATGGAAGAAAAAATTGGCGCCCTTGTCTGGAGTCCTCTGGGATGGGGCCGTCTCACCGGCAAAATTCGCCGTGGCCAGCCTCTGCCAAAAGTCAGCCGGCTGCATGAAGCTGCTGAAGGTGGTCCCATTGTGCCGGATGAGTATTTATATAAAGTAGTGGATGCGCTGGACAAAGTTGCTGCTGAGACCGGCAAGACCGTTCCGCAGGTCGCGCTTAACTGGCTGCTTCAGCGGCCCACCATTGCCAGCGTGATCATTGGCGCGCGCAATGAAGAGCAGCTTCGCGCAAATCTTGAGGCCGCCAGCTTCAACCTCTCTGCCGCGCAAGTGGAGACTTTGGACCGGGCAAGTCAGACCGTCCCAGCTTACCCTTACTGGCATCAGCATCAATTTGTAGAGCGCAACCCAAGTCCCGTGCCGCGCTACAAAGAGGAGTAGCGCTGCCTGGAATTGCACAGGCTGCATCTGGGCAGCCCGCAAGGAATGAATTTAAAAACAACTCTGCCGGGCCTGGACGATCTCTCGCTTGCTCGCGAGCTTGTGCTCTCTTACAGTTGGAACCCAATCGCTTACCAGATCCTGAATCCCGGGATACGCCATTGGTTCAGCCG
>DASRCD010000299.1:0-2943 GCA_035653315.1 Candidatus Angelobacter sp. | reverse complement strand
TTTTCCGCGCCGTGCGGCTGGTTGTTGATACAGGCATCCATTCCAAAGGATGGACGCGCGACCAGGTTGTGGAATTTTTCCGCAAATCAGGCGCAGTGGATGAGCCTACCATCCAGTCTGAAACCGACCGCTATATTGCTTGGCCCGCGCAGGCGCTCAGCTATAAGCTTGGGCAGTTAAAAATTCGCGAGCTGCGTGAACGCGTCAAGAAGGAACTGGGGCCTAAGTTTGACATCCGTAAATTCCACGATGAAATTCTTGATGGCGGCGCACTCCCGCTGGACATGCTGGAAGCCCGCACGAACAAATGGATCGCCGAGCAGAAAGGAAAGTAGTCGAAAATATTGTCGAGCCAGGAAGCGGTGCTGCAATAGGCGCCGCTTTTATTATCTTTGCCCGGGGATCATCGTGCTCTGCATTCATCGGCGCAAACTAGAGCATGCCCCCGCGCGTAATCTGCGGCAAAAAGAAGTTTGTTCGCGCTCTTGCTAAACTGGTTTCTACGGAATGAAATTTCCCATTGCCAAATTTTTGACTTCGGCTGCTGACCCCAAATTCTTTCCGGCAGCAGGCCCGCCAGAATTCGCTTTTCTGGGCCGCTCGAACGTTGGCAAATCCAGCTTGATCAATTCCCTGTTGGGACAAAAGCTGGCGCATGTGAGTTCAACTCCTGGCCGCACGCGGACAATTAATTTTATTGGGATTTATGCCAAGGCCAGCCAGCCGCATCCTGAATCAGTTTTGGTGGACCTGCCCGGCTATGGGTATGCAAAAATTTCAAAAGAAATTTCCGCTGAGTGGCCTAAATTTATCGAGCCTTATTTGAGAGAACGCGAGACGCTGGCGCTCTCCATTGTGCTGATTGACGCCAATATTCCCGCGCAAGGTCTTGATCGCCAGTTGATTGATTTTTTACGCAGCGTGAGAGAGACTTTCTGGTAGTCGCCACCAAGACGGACAAGCTTTCCGGCAACAAACTGCGTGCCGCATTGGCCGGACTGGCGCGTGAGCATGAAATTGGGCCGCCACTTCCCTACTCCGCCAAAACTGATGAAGGCCGCGCGGAATTATGGCGTGAAATCAAGGCGCGGACCACAGGTGTGCCCGGATAAATGTCCCGTAAAAAACCAATTGACCCATTTGCGCGCAAGATGATCTTTGGTTCGTTTGTTTATGGCGGCGTTCTGGTGGTGATGTTTGCTGTATTGACGGTGGTGTATTTACATACGCGGCCCCGGTGCTCTGACCGTGTTGTGGCTGAATCTACTTCTCCGGACAAACAATGGATTGCCACGCTGATGGAACGACGCTGCGGAGAAGACGCTCCGTTTTTGGCCCATGTGAATTTGCGCCCTGCGGCAGAAGACCTGCGGTACGGCTTTTTTTCCGGGATAGCGGCGGAAGGCGAAGTATTTCTCCAGGAACAGGATGTTGCGGGCACAGGACTGACCTTGCGGTGGACTGGCCCCGGACAACTCGCCATCGAGTGCCCGCATTGCAATGCTTCACTGCAACACAAGCGTGACGAGCACTGGAAAAATGTGACTATCAACTATCAAGTTTCGTCGTCGCGCTAGCGGCCGGCGCTTCGGTTGGCGGACGAATGCTGCTGCAGCCATGCAGCCAATTCTGACTGCAAGCGCGGCTGCCTTTTAGCGCAGCTATTGATTGTTTCCGTTGCCTGTTTCACCGCGCTTTCAGCGGAAGGCACTTTATGCTCATTGAAAAAGTTCTGTACATCACTGCTTGCATCCACGCTGCAGAATTTCCGGGCCCCAAGCACTACGGTGCCCCCGCTGGACATGGTGATTTTTTTCTCCACTTCCGGCCAGTGGGCCTTGACCCACTCCCATGCCACTTGCTCATTATCTTTGTTCTGCATCACATCGGCCATGAGCCGCGCGGCATCCTGATTTCTGATTTCGTCTGAGACGCTGATCTCCAGCACGCGCTGGATAATTTTAGGATCGCGGAACTGGGCCATGGCACTCCTGATGTTGTAATAAGTCTCCTGCAGGGTGGCTTTTTGGCTGGCGGCAAGATACTTTTCGAACAGCTCTTCATTTCCGAATCGCGCAGCCACTTCCAATACATTTTTCGCAATGCTGGCGTCCACTGAGCTCGGATCTTTCAGGTATTGCTCGGCCAGAGTGGTCGCCTGCCGGATGGTTTCAGGGTCTTCTCCCAGAATTCCCAGGATATGAATCAGGGCTGAGCGAAGATCGTGGGCGTCGGCGCTTTCATTGGGCGCTGGCGTGAACCCAACCTTTGCCATCATCGGTTGAAAGGTGGACCGTATCCATGCGTGAAAAGCATTTGCGTCCTGTGCGGTAAGAGCATAATCGTGAATAATATCCAGCATGGGCCTGTAGCTTTCAACCACTGACCGTTCGGCATCCTGGCTTATCGCGGCTACCAGGTCCATATAGACCGCAAGATTTTCCTGCCCAGCATGCACCAGCGCAGCTTCATCACCCAGCAGGGCCATCCTCTCCTGCGTATTCAATCCAGTGGCTGCCATGCTGATGAGTTTCTGTAAATCAGCTTTGTCATACTGCGTGCGGAAGTATCCCGCCGCATTTCCGTTCATAAAGATCCAGGGCAGGCAACCGGCAATTGGCAGTATCTGCTCCTGCTGGCTCACAATCTGGCAAAACGGTTTGGCCCCACCGGATTTCACGCAAACAGGCAGCATCCATGTCTGCTCTTTTTTTGTTGTCGGGGGATCGTCCCAGAAGCGCTGCTGCGTTACTGTTAACTGTGTCTTCGGCTCCGGTTTTAACGGCGCTCGACGTGAGCGCCTGCCTTTGCGCGTTGGCGCGCTCGTGGCTGCGGGCGGATTCACACACGCTGACTTCACCGTAACCAGCGGTTCACCTGCCTGATCAATAAAGCTCGGCATGATCTTGTCTACGGGCCGACCTGAAGCGGCCGTCAATGCGC
>DASRCD010000298.1:0-12661 GCA_035653315.1 Candidatus Angelobacter sp. | reverse complement strand
CCGATGATTGGAGCAGCCGCGTTTACACGGGCATAAAGAGCGCGCACCTCGCTCGCATGCAGATCATTACCCGGCAAATGCACGCCATGAGCGCCACAAGCCAGGGCAACGTCAGCTCTTGAGTTGATGAGCAATCGGGTTTGGGCGCCGCCCAGCGCTGCCATTGCTTTGCCTGCCAGAAGTTCCAGCGCCCGTGCGCTCAGGTCCTTTTCGCGAAGCTGGATGTAATTCACCCCCGCCGCCGAGCATTCGGCAATCTTTAAAAGTAAACGGCGCTCCTGCTCAGCAGCATCACCCGGGAACTGGCGGCGGTCCGTTATGTAATAAAGCTGCACAGGCACGCAAGCATTGTAAATTCCTGCTGGATTGGCCGGAGCAAGGCAACTTGAAGGGGGCCAAAACCACTCTCTTTAAAGGTGCCTTTGACCATGCAAATTGTTTGGCTCTTTGTCCTGGCCATTCCCATTGCCAGCATTGCCTGGACGGTCACTCATGAGGAAATCTTCCGCGAGCCGCGCGAATACTGCGCCCGCCAGAGCGAGGAAAACCCGCTGTATGTATGCCGGAAGTTCTATTTCCTTTTTACCTGCGAATTTTGCTTCAGCCATTACGTGACCATTTTTTTTCTTTTTGTGACCCGCTACAAGCTGCTGTTTGACGATTGGCGCGGTTACCTGATCGGCGGCTTTGCCCTGGTCTGGATTTCCAACCAGTACATGAGCATCTACGCCAGCCTGCGTCTGGACATACGCAAGGACCGCGTAGAAATCAAGCATGTGGAGAAGAAAGTGGAGCAGCTGGAAATCCAGGAAGAAAAACAAAAAGCTGCTTAGCTCTTACCCCGAAGCGGGATTCCCTATTGCCAAGACTACAAAGGTTAGCCGCGAATTCACGCGAATGAACACGAATCAAAAATTTCAATGAGCGTGGATTGGCTTAATCGCGAAACTGCAGCGCGCAATGTGGGATGGGTAAAAGAGGGAGAGTGGAAAATAGCGATCAGGGTTCCCTCGCTGCGTTCGGAACAAAGCATTACGGCAGCGTCTTGGCAATCTCTGGTCCATCGTCGGATTGTTTTGCAGGCTGCGGCTGAAGATGATATTTCGTCAGGCCGTCTTTTAGAACTTCAAAAGCCTCTTCCGGTGTATCGACCATGGTAAAAGCGTTTACGTCTTCCGGAGAGATTGTTCCCGCGTCCGCCAGCGCCTGAAGGTTCAAAACACTCTTCCAGTATTCGCTGCCGTAAATAATGACGGTAATCTTTTTTGCCAGCTTGTGTGTCTGGGCCAGCGTAAGGATTTCAAACAGTTCGTCCAGCGTGCCGAACCCGCCGGGAAAAACCACCAGTGCCTTGGCCAGATAGGCGAACCAGTATTTACGCATGAAGAAGTAATGGAACTCAAAATTCAGCTCCGGAGAAATGTACTGGTTGGGGTACTGCTCAAACGGCAACCGGATATTCAGGCCAATGGTTTTTCCCCCAGCTTCACGCGCGCCGCGATTTGCGGCTTCCATAATTCCCGGGCCGCCGCCGGAGGTCACCACAAAACGATGGCGTTTGCCGGGCAGGGTGAGTGTCCACTCAGTAAGCATGTGCGCCAGCCTGCGGGCTTCTTCATAGTAGCGCGCCATTTGCACGCCGGCGTGGGCGCGTTTGAGCGCGGCTTGCAGCGCGTCACCATCCCTGGCGCCGGGCTGCTCACTGGCAGGGGCTGGATTGGCGGAGCCGGGCTTTTCCAGAATCGTAAGCGCATTTTGCGCGTCAGGCATGCTGGCAAAGCGGGCCGAGCCGAAGAAAACCACCGTGTCCTGCACCTTCTCTTTGCGGAAGCGTGAAAGCGGTTCAGCATATTCGGCAAGGATGCGGAGAATGCGGCCGTCAGGGCTGTTCAGGAACTCAGGATTAAGGTAAGCCAGCGGAGCGGGAAGCAGTTCAGGTTCTTGCGTATTTGGTTTTTTGCTGTTTGCCATGGAGGTCTCGAGCAATCTCGTCAGCTACCCATTATTTCATTTCCGGTCGCGATACCGCGCCGCTTCCAGAATGCCCAGCCAGATATCGAGCAGGCCCAGTCCGGAAACCGCGCCGCGCACAAAGCCCTGCTGCAGCAAATGCTGCAAGGCCGGCCACTGCGCCAGCAGGTCATCCTCAAACCAAAAGCGTGACCAGGGCAGCAGCATAAGCGCCAGTCCTAATTCGATGCAGAACAGAACGTAGATGACAATAAAGAAGCGCTGCAACCAGATGGGCGGCTCAGCCATGTTGCCTTCCGCCTGCTCAGGCGAGGGCGGAGAAGGCGGTTGCGGTGGCGAATTCTCGAGGTTGGCAGAGGTGAAATTCAAAATGAAATATTCAGTTGTTAGTGATTTAGACGCAATAGAAGATTTTACGATTTCAGCGCCTTAATGCGGCTGGCCACGTCACGAAAATCGATATTGGATCCATAAACTTCCATAAAGTTGACCAGCGCTGATTTTTTGTCGCCGGAGGCTTCATAAGCTGTAGCCAGATCATAATAAATGGCGCAACGGCTGCCATCATCCAACCCCTGCAACTGCAAGGCTTTTTTATACCAGCGGACTGCGGCTTCCGGGGCCCCTTTATCCACCAGGCATTGCGCCAGCCAGGTAAGCGCCTGAACAGGTTGGGAAAAATGAACGCCACGGTCCACCGCATGACAAACCTTTTGCAATTCCCCAATGGCTTCATCCAGCAAGCCCATTTCTTTAAACGCTATACCCAGATTGTAATGTGTTTCAGGATCTTCTTGCGGCTCTGGAGCGCCGTCCGTTTCCTCCTGCAATTCTGAAAGGATATCACTCAGCACATCGCCTGATTCCTTGTCCTCAATGTTGCCATTCATATGGCGCTCAAGGGCAGGAGCGACAACAGGCGTAGGCGCTGGCACTGAAACCGGCATACGGGCAGGCTCGGGCGCGGCAGGTTGTTTCGGCGCAAAATCCGCCAAATCAGACTGCTCCAGATCAAGAACAAAGTCCCCGAGAATATCTTCTGTAGATTTTCCTTTTCTGGCTTGGGCAGCCGGTGCCTGGGCTTTTGGTTTTTCGGGAATATCCAGAACATCGTCCAGTTCTAATGTCTGGGCTGCTGTGACCGGCGGCGTTTCAATTGGCTTGGGTTTCTCCACCTGTATTGGAGGTTCCGCAGGCTTGGGCTTAGCTGCCGGTGCAGGCGGCGGTGGCGGCGGTTCGACCGGCAGAGGCTCAACTGGCAAAGGCTCTATTGGCGCAGGCTCAGTCAGAACCTCTTCAACTTCAACAGGCGCAAAGGCAACCGGCGTTTCTTCCACTTCAGCCATCGCCACTGAAGAAGCTCCAGCAGAGACAGGTGGCGCGGCCTTGGCCTGACCGGCTGAAACCGCTGCGATCAATTCGGTCACTTCCGGAGCATCCGGCGCAAGCTCAGTTAAATCCAGAATGGCAGACTTCGCCGGCTCCCACATTTCCTGCGCAATATAAAACTGGATTTCCTGGATCTTGTCTGAAACCTGTGTGGCATGGTCAACTTCCGACTCTTTTTCCGGTGTTGTGGCAGACGCAGGCTCCAGCTCAATTTCACGGACTACAGGTTCTTCTGCTGCCTGATGGTAAGACTCAAGCTGGAGCTCAACCGGCTTGGCTTCCGCCGGCTCAACTTCAATCATATCTTCCCATTCATTGGAAAGATCAATCTCATGTGCTGGTGATACCGATCCTGTTGCCGGCTTGGTTCCCAGAGCCACGGGCTCAAAATTAATGGCAACTGCTGGCTCAGCCATAACTGGCTCGATGACTGGTTTAATGACTGGTTCAAGCATCGCCGGACTGGCAGACACCGTTTCCGGGGCGATTTCCGGCATATCAAAGCTGAATTCCTGGACTGAAGACTCGCCCTGTATCTCAGCTTCCTGGATCGGCACTGCATTCACCGGCTCTGGCACAATTGCGGGCTCAACCGGTGGTGGCCACGTGGCTCTGGCAGGAGCCTGTGAAGATGGCGCAGAAACCGGTGCAGCTGTGATTGGAGGGGAGGCGGGCGCACGCAAGGCATACTTCCTTGCCGCTTCCAGATATTTTGCCGACTCTGCCGGATGCCCAAGCTCTTTGTAAATTTCACTCAGGTTCTGGTACATACGGGCAGCGTCACCATAGCGCTCCGCTCTGGCGTATAAACTGGCCAATCTCTGGTTCAGATTTACGTCTTTGGGAGCAAGCGGCAGCGCAGCTTCCAGCGGTGGGATGGCTTTTGCCGGAACGTTATAAGAAACGTACAACTCGGCATCAGTCAGCGCGGACTCAATCGCTTTCTCCGTTGGCGGATCGTATGCCTGGTGGACGGAAGGCGCGGTTTCATCCAGCTCTTCCACCATCAGGGCCTGCGCTGCTTCTTCCGGAGACAAAATGCGAGTGGCCGAATCCTCGCCTAGCTTGGCCAGCATCTGCTTGTAATTCTGCCCATGCAGGGCATTTTCCGGCTCTAGTTCACTCAGCTTTTTGTAAAGGTCGCGCGCCTCAGCGTAATTCCCTTTTTTGGCCGCGGCATGCGCCTGCAACTCCATTACCTCGGCGCTCTGCGCATGGTCGCCCGTGCCCTGCATCAGCCGCTGCAATGTGGCCAGCGCCGCAGGATTGTCTTTTACGCGGTTGGTCAGCGGAGAAAGTGTTTCCTGCATCGCAGCGGCATTTCCGGCGAACAGCTTGTCAGCATAGTTTTCATACAGCCGCAGCGCGCTTTCCACGTGATTATTGGTTACATACCACTGCGCCACCGTGGTGATTCCCGTAATGTCATTGTGCAGCTTCAGCAGCTTGTCCGCGACAGCTTCCACACCTTCTGCGTTGCCGGTATGCAGTTTGGCGCGAAGCAACGCGCGCAGTCCATCCGGACGCGAATCCAGGTCTGACACCTGCTGCAAATATGTTACTGCGGCCTGGCTATCGCCGGCATCCACGGCGATTAAGCCACGCAACATCAGAGCGCCGGTGTTTGTGGGATCAAGGGCCAGCACGCGGTCCAGCGATTCTTCCGCCGCGGCATACGATCCACGGGCATAGAGCGATTCCGCAGCGCTGTAATAAATGTTGCGCGCTTCATCTTTCTTTCCCAGCTTTTGATAAAGATCAGCCAGCTTGGCCTGTGTGTGCGCATTTTCCGGATCAAGTTCCAGGATCTTCTGAAAAATCCGTGCCGCCTGGGTGTTATCGCCCGATTTAAGAAGCTGGTCCGCTACCTGCATGTAATGCACGCGGGCATCATTGAAAAGGCCCTGCTGGCTATAGAGCTCCGCCAGCTTAATGGTGTTATCAGCGTTGTATGAGCCCAGCTTGGTCAGCTTTTTGTAAATGGCAATGGCTTTTACCGCAAAGCCGTTCTGCGCGTATTGATCACCAACTTTTTTAAAATAATAGGAAGCCTGATCGTTATTGCCTACGCGAGCATAGAGATCGCCAATGGTATTGAGGACTGTGAGGTCTTTCGGGTCTTCCTTGATGACTTTTTCGTACTCGGAAATAGCGTTTTGCAGCTTGCCCTGCTGGACGAATTTCTCCGCCTGGGCCAGTACCTTTACTTTGTTGAAACCAAAACCGAGTGCCATAAGAAATCGTTACCCGAAGTGACTGCCTTTCTGAATGCCGTGGGAAACTGCAACAAGGGCAATTTGGGCTAAAGTACCACAGAAAAACGGCGAAACCCAAGTCACCAAGGGCTATCGTTGGTGCATGTCGGTTATTTACCTTATAGGTTCGGCTATGCTCCCTGCAATCCGGCAGAAAGGCCCAGCGGAGCAGGCATAAGCTACAACAAAGCGTAAATCCTTTACACTTGAGACGCAATGCGGCTCTGTGCAGAGCAGAGACTCCAGCAGGAAGCCTTGTCCAGCCCCAGTTAGACACGGCTAAGACGAAAATGAAATCCATCATCATTGGAACCGCCGGACATATTGATCATGGAAAAACGGCGCTGGTAAAAGCTCTTACCGGCATCGATGCCGACCGTCTGGAAGAAGAAAAACGGCGCGGCATCACGATTGACCTTGGCTTTGCGCATCTTGAGTTAGCCATACCCAACGGAGCCAAACTTAAGCTTGCTTTCATAGACGTTCCCGGCCATGAGCGTTTTGTTCGCAACATGCTCGCCGGGGTTGGGGGCATAGACCTAGTACTGATGGTTATCGCAGCCGACGAATCCATTAAGCCGCAGACGCGCGAACATTTTGAGATTTGCCGGCTGCTTTCCATTCCGCGCGGCATCACGGTTATTACCAAAGCCGATCTGGTGGATGAAGACACACTTGCCGTGGCCCGGATGGAAATTGAGGATTTTGTTAAAGGATCATTTCTCGATGTCAGCCGTTCCCCGGTTGTGGCGGTTAGCGCACTGAAGGGCACCGGGCTGGATGAATTAAAGCGGGAAATCGTGCGGCTCTCAGCGGAAGTTCCCGCGCGCGACACTGAAGCCCTGTTCCGCCTGCCGATTGATCGTGTCTTCACCATGAAAGGCTTTGGCGCTGTTGTTACTGGCACGCTGATCGCCGGCAAAGTAAAAAAGGAAGAAGAAGTAGAAATCTTTCCTGGGCGAAAAAGGGCCCGGGTGCGCGGTTTGCAGGTGCACGGCAGTTCCGCTGAACAGGCCGTTGCCGGGCAGCGCACCGCTGTGAACCTTGCCGGCGTACAAATGGAAGAGCTTGCCCGCGGCATGACGCTTGCTGCTCCCGGCGTTTTTGAACCGGTGCAGAAGCTGGATGTTCAAATATCGCTTTTGAAAGATGCCAAGCCTCTCAAGAACCGTGCCCGTGTTCACCTGCATGCATTTACCTCAGAGACAATCGCGGAAGTGGCGCTCTATGGCACAACAGAATTGAAACCCGGTGGCACTGCTTTTGCGCAGCTCCGTTCCGCTGAACCTCTGCTGCTTCTTCCCGGTGATCGGGCCATTCTGCGGCAGTTCTCTCCTGTTATCACGATTGGTGGCGCGGTGGTGCTGGATGCATTCCCGTTACCGCGGCAAAAACAGGAACAGCGGCAAAGTTTTCTGCAAACGTTATCTTCCGGCAACCGGCAGGAAAGCCTGCTGGCGCGCATCTCCCGGCGCGGCCATGAAGGATTGTCTCTTGCGGCGGTCGTGCGCGAGACAGGTTTAAAACAATCCGTTTTGCAACCCGTGATTCAGGGCTTGATTCAGCAAAAGCAGGTCACGCAAATGGGAGAGTTTCTGCTCTCAAGTGAAGCGGTGCAGAAAATCCGCGCCCGGCTCGTCACTGACCTTGAGGCCTTTCACAAAGCCAATCCTCTTGTGGCTGGCATCAGCAAAGAAGAGCTGCGCGTCAAACTAGGTCTTCACCAGACCGTGATGGAAAACCTGCTGGCACAGCTTGTCCGTGACAAGAAGGCTGAAGTCTCTGGCGAGCAGGTCCGGCTGGCGGGTCGCGGCGTGGAATTGAAGGATGAAGAAGCAAAAGCCAAAGAGCAAATTGAAAAGGCTTTTGCCGATGCCGGCCTGAAAGTTCCGCTGATGAAAGAAGTACTGGAGAAACTTCCGGTGGATAAAACCCGTGCGCAAAAGCTGGTCACGCTTCTGCTGCGCGATCGCGTGCTGGTTAAGCTGGCGGATGATCTTGTTTTCCATCAGGCAGCTTTGCAGAACCTGCGACAGCTCATGGCTGCTCAAAAAACTAAAAATCCCAAAATTGATGTTGCTACTTTCAAAGATCTTCTCGGCGTGACCCGTAAATATGCCATTCCGCTGCTTGAATATCTGGACCAGCAGCGGGTGACCCGCCGGGTTGGCGATGAAAGAATTATTATTTAGCTTTTACTTATCCCGAGCGCAGCGACGGAACCTACCGCTCTTTGTATCTGCGGAGAGCTTGATAGAAACGCTAGCTGTGAGACAATTCAGCTTTGAAGAAAATTTCCGCTGAAAAACATGAACATTCTTCTTATCGGCGGCACTGGTTTTATCGGGCCTTTCACTGCGCAGCAACTACTCTATGCTGGCCATCACGTAACTGTTTTCCATCGCGGGCATACAAAGTTGCCGGAAGGCGCGGAAGAGATTCTGGGAGATCGCAATTTCCTTCAAGACCATCAGGTTGAATTTCGTCGGCAAAAATTCGATGTTGTGGTTGACTTTGTTCTCAGCTCCGGCCGCCAGGCGCTGCAACTCATAGACACGTTCCGCGGCATCGCTGGCCGCGTGGTTGCCTTAAGCAGCGCTGACGTGTACCGCGCCATTGGGGTCTTCTATGGTTTTGAGTCAGGCGGCTTGCAGGAACTGCCGTTGACGGAAGACTCCGATCTGCGCACCACCCGGAATGTCTATTCGGCTGAAGCGCTCAAGAATGTTCGTTCGATTTACGGCTGGATTGACGATGAATATGACAAAATTCCGGTGGAACAAGCTGTATTAAGCGATTCCAAGCTGCCCGGCACTGTGCTTCGCCTGCCTATGATCTATGGTCCCGGCGACCCGCTGCACCGCTTTTATTCTGTTCTAAAGCGCATGGATGATGGCCGGAAACAAATCATCTTTGCCGATGATGTTGCTGTTCTCCGGACGCCACGCGGCTATGTGGAAGATGTTGCCGCAGCCGTCGCGTTGGCCGCTAGCTCGCCTCAATCAGCAGGCAAAATCTATAACGTTGCTGAGGAAGAACCTTTCGGCGAGCTCGATTGGGCCAAAAAGATTGCTGCTGAAACTGGCTGGATCGGCGAGTTTATTGTCCTGCTCCATGATCAAACGCCGAAGCACCTTCACTGGCCCGGCAATACCGCGCAGCATCTGGTTGTATCTTCAAAGCGCATTCGCAATGAACTGGGCTATCGCGAATTGCTGCCTCGTGAAGAATCCATCCGCCGCACAATTGCTTGGGAGCGCGCCAATCCTCCAGCTCACCCAATGGCTCAATTTGACTACGCAGCCGAAGATGCCGCACTCGCGCAGTACAAACCGTCTGCCTGGTGACCTACAAAGTCTTTTGACACAAAAGCGCAGAGATAGGGTCAATGCGGTTCCAAAGCTATGGTTTAAGTTCGTCTGTTGCAACATACAAACATTTTCATCTCTGAGCTATTTCAATTTTCAATTTCGGCGATTTCGGAAATCTTCTCTGTGAAGCTTTTGCGCCCTTCGCGTCCTTTGCGGTAACTTCTAAACATGCTCTCCATCCGCTTTGCCACCGCTGCTGACGCGTCTCTCATGCTGGATTTTATTCGCCGCCTTGCCGAATATGAGCGCGAACCAGATGCTGTTATCGCCACGGAAGAAGGGCTCATCCGCGATGGCTTTGGTCCACAGCCGAAATATCGCTGCCTGATTGCGGAATGGGACGGCCTGCCTGTGGGCTTCGCACTTTTTCATTACAACTATTCCACCTGGCGCGGCCAGCCCGGACTCTATCTGGAAGATCTTTTCGTGCTGCCGGAATCGCGCGGCAGGGGCATTGGCAAAGCGCTGTTGCAGAAGCTGGCGCAGATTGCGCTGGAAGAGAATTGCTACGGCCTCCGCTGGATGGTGCTGGAGTGGAACACTCCCGCGCTCAAGTTTTACGAATCTCTGGGCGCAGAAATGTTGGGAGAGTGGGAAACCATGCTGCTCCGAGGTAACGCTCTGGAACGCCTGGCGCAAAGCTCACAACAAAGCTCTGAATCTAAATTCGGCGCCAAGCAATGACCCAGAAAATCAAAATTATCGGCGCCGGATTGGCTGGATGCGAAGCTGCGTGGCAGTGCGCCCGGCATGGAGTTGAAGTTGAGCTGTATGAGATGCGTCCGGTAAAATCCACACCCGCGCATCAGACAGACAAATTCGCCGAGCTTGTCTGCTCCAATTCGCTTAAATCAGAAAGTGAAAACACCGCACCGTGGCTGCTGAAGGAAGAGATGCGGCGCATTAGCTCGCTCCTGCTGAAGATCGCGCAGGAAACCAGCGTTCCCGCCGGTCATGCCCTAGCCGTAGATCGTGATCACTTCTCCGCCAGAGTGACTGAAGCGATTGCCGCCGAACCCAGGATCAAAATTATTCGTGAAGAATGTACGCAGATCAGAGAAGACGATGGCATTACCGTTATCGCCACCGGCCCGCTCACCTCTGATGCGCTCTCGCGTGAGGTGGCCCGGCTAAGCGGCAGTGACCATTTATTTTTCTATGATTCCATCAGCCCCATCGTGGACGCCGACTCTATTGATATGGACAAGGTTTACATGGCGGCGCGCTATGGCAAAGGCACGGCAGACTACATTAATTGTCCTTTCAATAAAGAGGAGTATGACCGTTTTTATGACGCGCTGGTTGCAGCCGAGTCCGTGGAAGGGCATGACTGGGAGAACCTGAATTACTTTGAGGGCTGCTTGCCGATTGAGGAAATTGCGCGTCGCGGGCGAGACACTCTGCGTTTTGGTCCCATGAAGCCGGTGGGGTTGGATGATCCGCGTACCGGCAAGTGGCCTTATGCTGTTGTGCAACTCCGCCAGGAAAATCTGCGGGCTGACTCTTACAACCTTGTCGGCTTCCAAAATCACCTGAAGTATGGCGACCAGGCCCGCGTGCTTCGCCTGATTCCCGGTCTGGAGAATGCAAAGTTCCTGCGCTATGGGCAGATCCATCGCAATACTTATATCCATGCACCCACTCTGCTTACAGAATTATTGAACTTAAAACAGCACGCCAACGTATATTTTGCTGGGCAGATATCCGGAGTGGAAGGCTACACGGAATCCATTGCCATGGGCATGCTTG
This sequence comes from Candidatus Angelobacter sp., assembly GCA_035653315.1. GTDB lineage: Bacteria > Acidobacteriota > Terriglobia > Terriglobales > Acidobacteriaceae > Angelobacter. The sequence goes on along the minus strand of DASRCD010000298.1, from coordinate 1,926 downwards.
CTGGAATCAATGTTGCTCGTGCCGCGTTAAATTTGCCGGCGCTTCCCCCACCGCGCGAAACAGCGCTGGGCTCCCTGGTCCATTACATCTGCCATGCCGAAGCAAAACATTTCCAGCCCGCCAACATCACTTTTGATCTGCTGCCGCAATTGAGTGAAGCGGAGCGCCGCAAAATCCGCGATAAAAAATTACGCCATAAAATGGTTTGTGAAAAAGCGCTGGAAAAGCTAGCATCGTGGCAGAAACAGGCCAGTCAAAATTCCTCTGAAAATCAAGCGAGAACCTATGAACCGTCTATCCGCGATTGATGCTTTCAGCCCCGCATTTACCAGAGTCAGCACCATGCTGTTTCAGCCTTTTCGGCTAAGCACATGGCTCAAGATGGGCTTCATCGGTCTGCTGGGCGGCGGATTGGCTACAGCCAACATGAATTTCCGTGGCGGCGCACCGCAATTCCCGCGTGGCCAATTTTCCAATGATCCCATGGCGGAATTGGGCCGCATAGTCCGGAGTATTCATTTGGCGGATTACCTGCACCTCATCATGACTATATTCGTTATTGTTTTTGTAGTTGCTCTTATTCTTTTGTATTTCTCGTGCCGGTTCCGCTTCATCTTGTTTGATTCCATTATTTCAGGTCAGCCCAATATTGGCCGTGGATGGTCGCGCTATGGTTCGCAGGCAAACCGCTATTTCGGATTCTGGCTAGTGTTTCGCCTGGTGAACTGGGCCGTGATGTTTTTTATCATTGGACTTCCACTCTGGCACGCTTATCAGAACGGCATTTTCAGCGGCGATAACTCCATGATTGAATTCTTGAAGATTCTCGCTTCCATTGCCCTGAGTGTTCTTGCCGCAGGCATTATTTTTGCCGTTATCTCCACGCTGGTCAAAGACTTTGTCATGCCCATCATGGCCTTGGATGACTATTCTCTTGGCGACGCCTGGTCAGCGCTGTGGCGCGTTGTTTCTTCTGAGCCGGGCGCGTGGGCTGCTTACCTAGGGTTAAAAGTAGTCTGTGCAATCGCCACTGGAATTGGCTTGGCGATTGTGGGAATACTCACAATCCTGCCGGCGCTCCTGATCATAGGCGTTCCCGGCGGACTCTTTGTCTTGCTTGCGGTGCTTGCTTACAAGCTGGGCGGGCTCACCGCGGGCATGGTCGTGGGCTGCATTGCAGGATTGATTATTGCTGCCGGTATCTTTTGCTGGATATGCATTTTGACCGCTCCCGTGAGCGTCTTTTTTGCTTCCTATGCTTTCTATTTCTTTGGTGGACGTTATCCAAAACTGGGAGCGCTGCTCTGGCCGCAGTCAACTCCGCCTGCGCCACAGCCCATTCCACCAATGGGCATCCAGCCCGCGATTTAGAGCAGTTTTAGGGATTAGTGTGGGCCGTTTGGCGCAGCCGCCCTCGGCTATGCCTTCCTACCCTAAATGACCGTGGACCGCACGCGCCCTCGCCTGCGAATCTTTTTGGTTCTACGCGAACGAAAACCGACCTAACGTTTTTGTTTTGACTTTCGGGGCGGCAGCTCAACTTTGCTTCGCGGACGGTTCTTGATCCAGATCGGCGTCCCTACAAACCCGAATCTTTTGCGTATCTGGTTTTGCAAAAAACGTTCGTAGGAAAAATGCAGCTTCACATCCTTGTCAGTAAACAGAATAAAAGTGGGCGGTGAAGCCTGTGCCTGGGTCATATAAAAAATTTTTACCTGCTGGCGATGCGGCACCGAGGCGCGCTCAAAATCCACTGACTCAAGAAACTTGTTCATCTGTGAAGTGCTGATGCGCTTCTGCCGCTCAGCGGAAACCAGCTCCAGAGCACGGAAAATCTTGTCAATGTTCTTGCCCGCCGCTGCTGAGACAAACAACATTGGAGCGTAGTCGAGAAACTTTAATACCTTGCGCGCTTGCTTCTCATAG
>DASRCD010000297.1:0-8902 GCA_035653315.1 Candidatus Angelobacter sp. | reverse complement strand
CGGGCTGCAAGAAGTTAAAAATGAGGTTCTCCAATGAATGCCTGTTTTATTTTACGTAATGCAATCCGGATCTGTGTGCTGTTCATTCTTGCTTATGGCACACCGGGATGGGCGGATTCAATCACAGCGTCTGTCCACAATGAAACTACCGGGCGACCTTCTGTGGGAGATCAGGTAGTATTGCTTCTTCCGGCCCACGGCTTGGAAAAAGAATCCGAAACTTTAACGGATGACACTGGTTCCTTCACTTTGCCGGTGCATCTGCCGCGCGCGCGGTATGTGATCCGGGTTGTACATGACAATGTGAATTATGATTTTCCATGGAGCAGCGGAATGGCTCCGCAAATCAAGGTCTATGATGCCGTCTCAAAAGTTTCCGGGCTGAGCGGATACGCCAGCATTATGAAAGTGGAATCTCTGGAGGCAGGATATGCGGTGACTGAGATGCATGCCATCCTCAATGAATCAGTCCCTCCGCGTACCCAGGCAGGTTCCGGCAATCTGCAAATTTACCTGCCGCCAAAAGCTGAGATTGTTTCGGCGATTGCCGCTGGACCGCAAGGTAACGCTGTCGCAGTTACTCCTATTCCTGATAAGAAACAACCAAATGGCTACGCCATTGATTTTCCTCTTCTCCCTGGGATGACGCGCTATGCCATCCAGTACCGTGTGGCTTCGAGCGAATCAATCGTCTTTCACCCCAAGCTCAGTTATCCGACCGGACAATTTAGCGTGATCTTCCCACAATCCATAAAATTCACGGCGCTGGAACCGGATGGATTTCATCACGGTAAAAGCGGATTTCATCGCATTATCAACCGTGATGGCGTCCAGGTGCAGGCAATAAGCCAGCTAAAGTCGGGCCAAATGCCAACCTTTGTGCTTTCCGGCAGAGGTGTGCTGCCGCCGATGCAAAATATGCTGGTAGCGCGCTTTCGACCATTGCAGCGGCGACAAACGCGGCAATCACCCATGTCGCTGGCCTCCGAGACACTTCTCCAACTCCGTCGGGAAAACGTATCGACATGGCCGCGCTTGGAATTTACATAATTGGAAGCTTTATCGCCCTTGGGCTTTGTATATTTTTTGTGCGTGTAAATCGCGAGCGCCGCAAGCACGAAACAGAGGTGAGCGAGATTGGGTTTTATTGAACCATTAACGATGCCGCGCTGCAATTACGGCAAAAGCGGTGAACAGAGGGGATATCAAAAGTGGCTAATCAAGGCCGAGATTTAGCATATCCCCCACGATGCAAGGTCAGCGGGCACGCTTTCGGCTCTTTTGACCACTAAGAGCCTAAATTCTGGACCAGGTGGTCCGCTCACTCCATCGCAGTCTAGTCTGCGCGAAACATTCAGCGGGCAAATACATACTCGTTCATCTGGATTATTCGCCCAAAAGGGCGCACTACTCTTAGTGATAAGCCTCGATCTAGATAAAAAGTTATTAACTGAGAATCGGTTGCAAATTCGAACGGGTAGCCGCCTGCCCAATCAATCACATCGTGCCATGGAGACATGCCGCGCTTTTTCTTCCAATTTTTCCAATCCGGGATAAGCCGGTGGGGCAGCAATAACAATTTCGGACCCCAAATAGTTGCCAAAGCCGCGAAAACCACTGCTGGCCTAGAGATTGGATGCTCCACATATAATTTTTTAAGGCGTCTCCATACTAGACTCAGAGCGCCCTGGTCTTTATATATGCAAATGGCTATCGTTTCCTTTGCTGGGATCGTAATAAGATCAAGCGCAGCCCACATATCCCCAGTGTGGTGCAAGACACCCCAGGAATAAACGATATTAAATTTCCCGAGGGAATTGAGGTATTCAGAGTCGAGTGCCGATCCTTGTTGGATAACCCAGTTAGCTTCTGGAGCGAATCGGCGCTTCATCTCCATAGTGCAAGCGACACACTTAGGATCAAAATCAAATGAAACAACGTGAGAAGCTCCAAGGCGGATAGCTGCCAAAGAGTGAATCCCGCTGCCTGATCCTATATCGAGAAATGTTTTGCCTTTGATATCGCCAAGAAGTTCAGTAAGACGTGCTTTAGCTTCCGTGATATGCGACTCGTCTATTACAGGAAGGAAGTGGCTCCAATTGTCTCCGAATTGGAACCGCTTGTCTCCGAACTGAAAACTCTCTCCCATCGGGCAATTATAGTACTGATGATTAAGGTTACTGAAGCGTGAATACTCCATTGCTAAAGCATCCAACTTCCTCACTGAGCAGTTCTGCTTAACGGACCGGCACCTGGAGAATCGACTGCCCGTGCGCCCAGCCGCTCGTTCGATTCGAGCCACTTCCGCTGCCTTATAGGCTTTTACTGTATATTGCTCATTCCGGAATTAGCCGAAGGCCTTACGCGTTTTGTCGAATGGTACCGCCAGTAACCGCATCGTTAAGAGCATAGATTGCGCATTTACTTACCTGCCCTTCTGGATCTTGCGGTCCTTTGTGCGCGCTGATAAATCTCCAAAAGCATTTCGGCATTCGCCGAGCCTGTATATTGCGCCTCGAAAGTGCGCCTGGCATTGCCTCGCAATGCACGCAGTAAATCGAGATTGCGCGAACACCGTTCCACTAGACTCCGCAATTCGTTTGTATCTCCCGGCGGAAAATGAAATCCTGTCTCTCCCGGCATCACCATGGTGGCTGTTGCGCCGATATTCGATGCCACAACCGGAGTGCCAGCAGCAAATGACTCGATTACGGTTCGAGGCATGCCTTCATACCACTCGGAAGGGAAAATGAGACATTCCGCCGCTTGCATAAGCTGCATCACCTGCTTGGGGGACTGCCTACCTAGGTATGTGATTGCGCTACACTCTTGTGCTGCGGCTTCGACGAAATCACTGCATGGCCCTTCCCCGGCAATTTTCAGGGGCAAGGGATCTGCTGCTGTCTTCCATGCTTCAAGAAGCGTTGAGATACCTTTTTCTGCGCTCAGGCGTCCGACAAAAAGCGCATAGCCACCCTGTCCCACACCAGGAACAGGCGAGGGATAGACGAAATTAGGCTTCACCACAATCTTCTCTTCAGGCAGCCCCCCTGCAATATATTTTCCACGCGCAAACTCGGTGAGAGCGACGTAAACATGGACCTTTTTGCGCCATGTGCCCGCCATACGGTGCAGGCCGCTCATTCCCGCAACCACCGCGCTTCCAGCACGATTGTCTCGATAACAGCCGTGAAGAATTCCAGACCAGGAAAAAGCTTTTCCCAGACATTGCTCACAGGCATGGCCATTGCGGAAAAAAGTTGCGTTCACGCACATCAAACGATAATTCCTGAGCGTCTGCACAACGGGAACCCCACATTTGGAGGCTGCATAGTAAACAGAAGGAGACCACAGCGGGAAGAAGTTTTGTACGTGCAAGATATCAAATTTGCCCGTTTGCAGTTTGTCATGAATTCGTCGAAATGACTCAGAAGACCAGATGGTGCGAAGTGCGGTCCTGACATTACCAAGGCTCCTGATGCGCTCATTGTTTTCTTCCAGCAGTTCAACTTCGCATCCCTGTTGCCGTAAAAGGGCAACTTCAGCTGCTGTGGATTGATCTTCGCCGCCCGGGATAAGGTAGCGATTGTGCAGCATCAGGATTTTCATCGGCCTCATAACGAGTTCGCGATGGCGGGAGCAGGCAACGGTCCGGTTCCAGTTTGAGATGGTGAATTTTCGGCAAGCCACGACTGAAACATCAGTACCGTCCACAGCAAATATTGCCAGTTGCGGGATTGAGTGAGAAGCTCATCCCATTTCTGGCGAACCGGAGCTATTGACAAATATCCGGTACGTCGCAAACTTTCCGGGGAGAGCAGGTCTTCAGCCCATTCGCGCAGCGGACCACGCAACCAGCGGTCGAGCGGAACACCGAATCCCATTTTGGGGCGTTCTACCAAAGCTGGCGGAACATATCGATAAAGAAGTTGCCGCAAGACCCATTTGGTCTTGCCATTACGGACTTTAAAATGGGCTGGCAGTCTCCAGGCAAATTCCACAACGCGATGATCGAGGATGGGTACGCGAGCTTCAAGACCCACAGCCATGCTTGCACGATCAACTTTTGTGAGAATGTCATCTGGAAGATAATGCCTGAGATCAGTCAGCATGGCCATTTCCAGAGGATTATCCAGCCATTTCAATCCCGCAATATCTCCAGAAACAGTGGCAGGCTCGTTTGAACCGGCCACCACTGCTGCGGGATCGGGCCATTGTGAAAGCGCTTGAAGATAAATGGAGCTTGGATCCAAATTGGAAAGGTCCGCGAGCTTGTGAAACTTGTGGCCGGGTGAAGGCTTGAGCGCGTCAGGAAGGGGCAGCCATCCTATAGCCTGATCAATTCTTGCAGGCGGAATGGAGTGCACAACTGCTGCGGCCATTCGAGCAATCGGCCCTGGAACTCTGCGCAAAATCTTCCACAATGATCCAAGTAATTCATATCGTGGATAGCCGCCGAATAATTCGTCTCCACCGTCGCCAGAAAGACTTACCGTTACTTGCTCCCGCGTTAACTTTGAAACCAGGTGGGTCGGAATCTGGGATGAATCCCCAAAAGGCTCATCGAACATAGCGGGCAGTTTGGGAACAACATTCATTGCATCCTGGGGAGTGACGTAAAGCTCTGTGTGCTCGGTCCCGAGATGTTGAGCAATGTTTTTGGCGTGGGCCGCTTCGTTGTAGTCGTCATCGTAAAAGCCAATGGTGAAGGTCTTTACTGGCCGGCTGCTCTGGGATTGCATGAGCGCAACCACAACGGACGAATCGATTCCACCGGAAAGGAACGCGCCAAGAGGCACGTCTGCAATCATGCGCACCCGGACCGCTGAAAGCAGCTCTTGGTGCAATTGATCGATAACTTCCGCATCACCGCTATGGATGCGATTTGCCAGCCCATTTCTTGCGGCATTCAATGCCGACCAAAACGGCCTGAGAACAGGCTCTCCGGCAGGAGAGTCTATCTCCAATATGTGTCCCTGCTTCAGCTTGAATATACCTTCGTAAATTGAATGAGGGGCCGGCACATAACTGAACCGCATGTATAGAGCAAGATTGTTGCGATCAATACGTGCGGAAAATCCCGGAAATTGCCGGATTGCTTTGAGTTCAGAGGCAAAAACGAAACTACCGTCCACGTATCCGTAGTAGAGCGGTTTGATCCCGAGACGGTCACGAACAAGCGAGAGACGGCGCTGCTGCCTGTCCCATAACGCAAAAGCGAACATGCCTACAAACCTGCCAACAGCCGCTTCCAGGCCCCAGCGTTCTATGGCTTCCAGTATGACCTCGGTATCGGAATGCCCCCGCCATTGCTCGATTCCAAGTTCCGCCCGGATATCTTTGAAGTTGTAAACCTCGCCGTTGAAAATAATCAGGTATCTTCCGGAAGCTGAAGCCATGGGTTGGTGGCCGGCAGCGGAGAGATCAAGGATGGAGAGACGACGAAAGGCCAAACCCAGACCTGCAGAATCGTCGTAAAAAATTCCACGATCGTCTGGACCGCGATGGGCCAGGCTGTTGCCCATTCGTTCGAGGATTTCAGCCGGCGGTTGATCGAGTGTTTTAGTGGACCAAAAACCTGCAATTCCACACATTGCGAACGTCTCCCGCCTCGGGGCTAACCCACTACATCAAAAATATTAAGAAAGGACTGCTTACGGCCGTATACGCGAAAATGGTATTCAGTAATTATAGATGACCTTTACTACAATCACATCGGGCCAATGGCCTAACTAGAGCGTGCCAGAGGTGAAGCGGTTCCTTTAACCGCCAAGCCAAACCTGGCAGATCCTTCGACGGCGGAGTAGGCAGGCGACTGAGACGAGCAAAAGCTCGTGAAAGCACGGTTCATTTCTACATCATCGGAAAGCAGGAATCCCCCTTGCCGTAGATGGGCCCACACTGTCTGAAATTCGAAAGTCATGTTCCGGAAGGTGTGAAGGCTGTCATGGAGAAACATGTCGATCGCAGGCAAGCCACGTACTACCCCTGGAAGCACGTCTCGCGTCCGACCCCGGCATATGTTCCAACGTGAACGAAGGTTTTCGGGAACCAGAATGCCAGATTGTTTATCAGAATCCGCGCGTAGAGGAGGAAGATCAATGCTCCACAAAGCGCCTTTGCCGTTCATGCCCAGCGCTTGAAGAAGAAACGCGCTGGTGACCCCGAATCCTATGCCGGTTTCAAGCACTACTTCGGGCTGCAGAGCGCGACATACCGCATAACAAAACCTTGCCAGGCCGAGAGACGCGTTATGAAATAAAGGTACGCCAATCGCCGACTCCAGACACTGCGCCTTCCTTTCTGCCACCTGGTTTTGAATTTCCAGGAGCGCAGGCTCAGAAAAGAACTCATCGAGCCTTATGCCAGTTCGATGATGCAACTGTTGCATCAAAACATCGGCATTCAACGTGTTTAGAATGGGCCGACTGTGAATCCGGTCTGCCTGAAATTCAAGTATGGTCAGTACTCGATCACGGAATTCGCCGGGATTTCTGACAAGCAAGCGAGCCAACTGCCCCAACTTGGCGAACTTCCCACTCATAGCCAACAAGCCTGATTTTGATTCAGCCTGCGATGAGGCAGTGCAATCCCTGCGTTCCCCAATTCCACTCTCTCCATTCCCGGCAGCCGCCGCGCCATTCATTGAAATTAAAGAAGCTTGGCATATTCATTGACTACCTGTTGCACCTGAAATTCCTGCAGAACTTCCGCCGACTCCTCTGGTGTACACCGGCAATTCTTGAATTGCTTGAGGGCGGAAATGATTCCTTGGGCGAGTGCAGGCGGGTCTTCAGGCGAAACTAAAATCATCTGCTTCGCTACCCGCTGAAGTTCGCGAACGCCTCCCACACTATTCGACGCAACTATGGGTACACCGAGAACCATCGCCTCCAATAAAGCGTTAGGCAATCCTTCATAGCGGGAGGGGAATACAAAGAGATCAGCATTCCTGGAATATATCCAGGGGTTTTCCTGAAAACCCATAAAGCGGACACCGGCAAGGTTAAGCCGCTGGGCCTGCTCCTGGAGTTCAGTTCGTAAAGGCCCATCACCAAGAATATATAAACTGGTGTTGGGAAATTGCTTTACGACCAGAGGCATGGCTTCCAGCAAAATATCCAGCCCTTTTTGGTATTCAAGCCTTGCAGCCATGACCAGGAATGGGCCTGGACCAACCAAGGGATTTTTATTTTTCGCCGCCATCCGATGTACCATTTCAAAATCGACGGGATTATAAATGCGCACCAGCTTTTCACGCGGAACATTGAAGTGCTCTGCCAATTCCTCTCCCATATCATCAGAGAGGCAAATTACTTTATCTGCTTTGCGGTAAAAAAAGCGATATAGAAATGTCCATAATTTTGGAAATTTTGTTTCAGCCCCCAGGAAAGGAGCGGGGTTGACTGACTCGCGAACTAAAACCCTGGTGTTTTTTGGAAAAAACGGTTTAACCATCAATACAGTGAAGTTCAGGTACGCCAGTGTTGATAAAATCGTGTCAGGCTTCAGCTTTCTTATCAGTTTGAGCAGCTTCGGGGCGGCATAACGCATGCGCGAAACTTTCAAATCATGTAAGACAATGTATTTAGGCAGGTCTGCCAGATATTCACCCTTGGCTTCCAGCACCGCCAAATGAATTTCGAACAGGTCGTGGTCCAGATGCCGAAGCAATGTCGAGAAAACGCGTTGCGCACCACCGGCGATAAAAGAAGGTATAAGGAACAGCACGCGCTTGCGGTCATTGTTGAGTATCCGCACAAGTTCTCAATAAAACTAGCTCGTTGCTCCCTCCTCCGTCAACTAAGCGCGTTTATGAAGATTCCAGACTGGCTCTCCAGCCCTGGTCTTGATAGATGGTGATCATCAATTTTTTTAACAGGAGCAGTTACCATCCTGGACGAAGACTACATTCGCTCGCTGGGCAGATTTGACGTGGTTTATTCATGGGTGTGCTTCATCATACGGGCGACATGTGGAGAGCGCTCAACCTGATTCTTATACTTCATCAGGGAAATCAATCTGAACCAACATCACAAGCAAAGTTCCAAGGCACAGCAGTGACTGCATTTTCTCAACAGCACCACACATGGTATATATTTGCTTCATTCGTCCAATTCAATTCTCTAAGATGGAACCTTCAAATACAGCAAAGCCGACTGCAATCGGTTCAAACAGGGTGGGCCCTGCTCTTGCTTTGCTTTTGCATGCAGGGCGTCTCACCAGATACTTACCTCGTTTGACTGGCTATAACACGTTGGCCCGCTTCTATCAGAGGCATCTTCCTCCGCATGCCCAACTGCGCATCAATGATTTTGATGGCGACATTATCATGGACCTCAATCTTCGCCATCCGATCGGTATCTGCCTCTGGAACTACCCCGACCTTCTTGAGAAGGAAGCACGTGAGGCGTTTCTCGCGACAATTCACCCAGGCTCGACGGTGCTTGATATCGGAGCCAATATTGGGCTTTATACTTTGCTCGCCGCAAAACGCGGCGCACGCGTATTTGCCGTAGAAGCTGACCCTCTTAACGCTGCGGCTCTGCGGCGTCATATTGAGCTGAACGGCTTTAGTGACCGCGTGAAGATATTTGAAATGGCTGCAACAGATTGTGAAACTACCGTATCTATATCCCGCAACCCATCAAATCCTGGCGAGTCAAATATCTTTACCCGGGGGATTCCCGGGGGAATAGCGATTGGCAACACCATTGATTCTCTTAACCTGCCACCTATCGATGTCTGCAAAATGGACATTGAAGGGGCGGAACTGCTGGCGCTTTCCGGAATGCGAAACACATTATCTCGCTCTCCTAACTTTCGATTAGTTATGGAGTATGCAGAGGTACACGGCAGTGGGCAGGCGTTGATCAAGTTTTTGCGGGCCCATTTCCACGAG
>DASRCD010000296.1:0-3701 GCA_035653315.1 Candidatus Angelobacter sp. | reverse complement strand
TGACCGCGAAATTGTAACGTCACGGCTGCTGGATGCGCCGCGCGAACTGGTGTGGGAAGCATTTACCAACCCTAATCAAGTTGCTCTGTGGTGGGGACCAAGGGGATTTACCACCACTATCCATGAAATGGATTTGCGCGTTGGTGGGAAATGGAGACACACCATGCATGGCCCTGATGGCACGGACTATCCCAACCAGAGCGTGTTTACCGAGATTGTGAAGTACGAACGCATTGCTTATTCCCATGGCGGCGGCAAAAAAGGAGGTCCAGGCGCGAGCTTTGAAGCCACCTGGACTTTTGAAACGCAGGGCGACAAGACCCTGATGACCGGGCGCATGGTTTTCCCCACGGCCGCCGCGCGTGACCTGGTGGTGAAGGAGTATGGAGCGGTCGAGGGCGCCAGGCAGACGCTTGAGCGTTTGGAAGAGCAGTTGGAAAGAATCCCGGTGGTGATTGAGCGCACGTATAACGCCCCAATTTCCGTGGTGTGGCAGGCGCTTACAGACATTCACCAGATGAAGCAATGGTACATGGGAGAGTTGAAAGCTTTTGAACCCAGAGTGGGCTTTGAAACGGAATTTACTGTGACGCATGAAGGCAATAAATTCCCACATGTCTGGAAGGTCACGGAAGTGGTGCCGGAAAAGAAGATTGCCTATAGCTGGAGATTTCCCGGTTCTCCTGGTGAATCCATTGCGAGCTTTGAGTTATTTCCAGAAGGGAAAGCTACCCGGCTTAAGCTGACCCATGCCGGACTGGAAACCCATGATCCCATGAACAACCCTCCTCTGGCGCGCAAGAACTTCCAGTGGGGATGGAACGAACTTGGCAAGGAACTGGAAATCTTCCTGCAAAAAGTCAGTCCATCCAAAGAAGAGACATTTACCATTACGCGCACGTTTGATGCGCCGCGCGACCTGGTATGGAAGGTGTGGACGGACCCGGAACATCTTGTGCATTGGTGGGGGCCCAAAGGCCTGACCATGACCACGTGCAAGGTGGATTTACGCAAAGGCGGAAAATTTCATTACGGCATGAAAACGCCGGATGGTCATGAGATGTGGGGCAAGTTTGTCTATCGTGAAATTGTTCCGCCGGAGAGACTGGTGCTGGTGGTTTCATTTTCTGACGCGGAAGGCGGGACCACGCGCCATCCCCTGAGCCCGACGTGGCCGCTGGAAGTATTGAACACCATGACGCTCACTGAGCAGGACGGAAAGACCACAGTACGGCTGGAAGGCGTTCCCATCAACGCGACAGAAGAGGAGCGCCGGACCTTTAAAGAAGGCTTCAGCTCCATGCAGCAGGGCTTTAAAGGGACGCTGGACCAGTTGGAAGAGCATCTGGTAAAGGTCAGGCAGTAAATTATCGAAGCTTGAAGTTGGTGCAGCACTGCGGAAGGCGCAAGCCGCCTTCCGCATGGCTTTGCATCAGGGGCAATCAGGCCGATTTCTTCGTAACAGGCCTGAAATCGATGATCTTGCCGCGCAGTTCTTCGGGTGTCCAACGCTTGCGCGACAGCTGGAACTTTGCGGGAATGTGGAACTCAATCAATTTCGCCATAACACCCTCCTTACGCCCTGGTTTTGCGTCAGCTTCTGAGTGCTTCCGTAATGCCAGGCTGAACGTCAATAACAGGAACACACACGCGGAGGAAGAGTTGTTGGGCTTACAAGTCTTAAGCGATCTTAAAAATAGTTTTAAGAGAGAACAGCCCAGGAGATGAGTGGCCCTCTGCCAAGCTGAACATTTAAACTTATGCGTTTAATTACAGGCAAGCACCTGGAGAAAAAATGTCAAAAGGAAAAACGATTGCTTTGTGGGTGGTAAGTGGTTTGCTGGCGGCAATGTTTTTATTTTCAGGCTTATTCAAGCTGCTTCATCTTGATCAAGCGAAACCCATGTTCGTGAAATATGGTTATGCAGCATGGTTTGCCACGTTCATTGGGACGTGTGAAACCCTGGGCGGGATTGGCGTGCTCATCCCTCAGTTGGCGGGACTGGCCGCTTCAGGCTTGACCATTATCATGGCGGGCGCGGTTTACACTCACTTGAGCCATCAGGAAAATTCGCACGCGTTGGTTCCACTGGTGCTGATGCTTGTATGCGCATGGGTGGCATTTGTCCGATTTAAGAAATCACCTACACAGATCTAGCAATACAATATGGAAAGCGGGCAAGGTCCTTGCCTGCGCCATGATGTTGAGGTTGAGTGATGTGCAGGAACATAAAAAATCTTTTCAATTTTGATCCCCCGGTGACTGACGAGGAAGTCCGCGCGGCTTCACTGCAATTTGTGCGGAAGATCAGCGGGTTCAATAAACCATCCAAGGCGAATGAAGAGGCATTTGAGAAGGCCATTGACGAGATAGCCGCCGTATCAAGCCGGTTCCTTCGAGCGTTGGAAACAAGCGCTCCACCAAAAAATCGCGAGGAAGAAGCTGCCAAGGCAAAGGCCAGGGCGGCGGAGCGATTCGGCACGTAGCATACAAAGGGGACAGGCCATGCTCATCCTTGTTACTGCGGCAGCCATAGTGGTTGTGTTCGTCGTAATAGTCGCAACACGTCCGGCAGACTTCAGCGTTACGCGGAGTAAAACCATTTCTGCGCCGGCTACGGTTGTGTTCGCGCAGGTCAATGACTTTCACAACTGGAATGCATGGTCGCCGTGGGCGAAGATGGACCTCACGATGAAGACAACGTATGAAGGCCCATCCGCAGGAACCAGCGCAAGTTATTCCTGGGCCGGCAATAGCAAAGTAGGCGCAGGACGCATGACGATCGTGGAGAGCCGTCCCAGTGAATTGATCCGGATCAGACTTGAATTTCTGAAACCTTTTCCCGCCACCAATCAAACGGAATTCACGTTCAAGTCTCAAGACAGCCAGACGGAACCACCTGGACAATGCGTGGTAAAAGAATTTTCATTACCAAGGCCATGAGCCTGTTCATGGACATGGACAAGATGATCGGAAAATGGTTTGAGCAGGGGCTGGAGTAGATGAAGACCGTGGCTGAGTCGCAGGCGGGAAGGAACGTTGCTGGTGTTGAATAGCTGCCCATAGCTCATTCTTGGATAAAAATTTTTTGAGTAGGTGTGGCGAGGTCGCACTGCGGCTTGTTAGTTAAGGTTTACGTTCGTCTAAGAGCCCTCACCATGTTTCGGGATTTCGCCTGCGGCTCAAACACCCGAACCCGGCTCAACTTTGATAAAATCTATCAGTAACAGAAACTTTCCCGTCCAAGTCCCCAGATTCATTGTATTTATCTGCGAGAAAAGCTACGGGCGAGGAGTGTGCATTGCAAGCAAAGCGTGGCAAAACAGCAGTGATTGTTGGCGCCCAGTGGGGCGATGAAGGCAAAGGCAAAATTGTGGACGTGCTCTCGCACAATTTTTCCATTGTGGCGCGGTATGCCGGTGGTCATAACGCGGGACATACGGTGATCATCAAAGGCAAGAAATTTGTATTGCAGCTTGTGCCGTGCGGCGTGCTGCGCAAGGGGTGCCGTTCCGTAATTGGCAACGGCGTGGTGCTTGATCCTTTGGCCTTTTTGAAAGAAGTAAAGATGCTGCGTGATGCCGGCGTGCAGGTGGATGGCAATCTTTTTGTTTCCAATCGAGCGCACGTGATCCTGCCCTACCATCGCATGATTGAAATGGGCGCGGAGAACGCGCCGGGGCGCGTGAAGATTGGCACA
>DASRCD010000295.1:0-2539 GCA_035653315.1 Candidatus Angelobacter sp. | reverse complement strand
TATCTCAATACAGCCTTTTTGGCCGCCGCACGCCGTAGGAATCTTTGCTGCCCATCCAATCGCTTCGTCTAGGTCTTTGCAGTCCAGAATGTAATATCCGGCAAGCTGTTCCTTGGTTTCAGCGAAAGGCCCGTCAGTAATAATTGGGGTGCCATTCTGCAACCGTACCGTTGTTGCAGTGCTGGTATCAGATAGAGGCTCCGCGGCTTCCAGCACGCCTTTTGCCCGCGATTCCTGGATTACCGCCCAATGCCCATTCATAACCTGCTGCCGCTCTTCCTGTGAGCTGCGCGCCCGGGCATCTTCCTGGGTATAAACCAATAACATATAACGCATAAAAACTCCTTGGTAAATCATGAAGATGAAGGCGCGCCTGGGGCCCTGCCGCAGCGCGCCACAAGCATCCGCGCGCATTGTTATTTTACGCGGTGATATTCAATGTTTTCGACAAACTTTGCTTTGCCGTTTTCCTGGAATCCCCAATCCGCGGAAAATTCATCGTTACCGGCAAATTTGAATGTAACGTTATGCATGTGGCCCGTGTTCGGATTGCTCAGGTTGTCTCCGCCTGCGAACCTGAAAACCAGTTGATTGCTTGCCGGATCATAGGTTTCTGCCTGCATGCGCGGTTGATTTCCTGCCGTGCAATAATGCGTCAATACCAGATGGTCGCCATCAAGGTGATAAACAGTCAGCATCTCGCTTTCGCCGGGCACATGGATGTGCTCTGCTACTGCGGTGCCATTGGAAATTACCTCGTAGGAACTGGTTATCTTGCCGCGCTGGTTTGCAGCTTCCCACGTTCCAGCCAGGCTCTTGAGTTTTTCAAAGGCAGCTGTCGCGTTTGTGTCGGGTTTAGCTGCAGCATACGCCGCAGTCCCGGCCAGCCAAAAGAAAATCATGAGTGATGCCGCAATGCCCGCCATCCATGCGGAGTTTAAACGATTGTTGCTCATAAATCCTCCTCTAAGTGCAAGAGTTCTTTACCCTTGTCATCACTACGACGAATCAATATTGGAAAATCGACAGGGAGGAAAAGAATTTTTTAACCCCAAAGTAAAGCCTTGAGACAGTAAGGCTTGAAACGGGGTTGAGGTAGTCTGGGCAAGTCACTATACTTATCCATGGAGAACAGGTGTGGCGCTTTCTGTTGTAATCGTAGACGATGAGCAACTTGCTCGCGATGAGTTGAGTTATCTGCTCAAGTCTGTGGATGATGTGAATGTTGTGGCGCAGGGCCACAATGGACTGGACGCCATTAATCTTATTAAGGAATTTTCTCCCGATCTGCTCTTTCTCGACGTACAAATGCCGGGGCTCGATGGTTTTGGCGTTCTCAAAAAATTGCTTGATAAAAAGATCCCCATCCCTCAAGTCATCTTTGCCACTGCTTTTGACCAATACGCGGTCAAGGCTTTTGAAGTGAACGCCATTGATTATCTTCTCAAGCCCTTTGATAAGAAACGCGTAAGCCAGGCGGTGGAGAAGGCCCGCAAAAAAACCAATACGGCTTCTGCTGGAACAGAAAAGCTCGATACGCTAATGAAGATGCTTGAATCGCAGCAGCGCCCCCAGAATTCCAAGGTATTGCTTCGCGCTGCCGGCCGGCTTCTGCTGGTGGACCAGCGCGATGTCTGCTTTGCCTCTATAGAAGACGGCATTATCAGCGTAGTGGCAACGAATTTAGAAGGTCAATCCAACTGTCGCACCCTGGAAGAATTACTGGAAGGGCTGGATAGTGAAATTTTCTGGCGGGCGCATCGCTCGTTTGTTGTCAACATCAACAGGATCAAAGAAGTGGTGCCCTGGTTCAAAAGTTCTTACCAGCTTCGCATGGATGACCGCAAGCAGACTGAGATCCCGGTGAGCCGCGCGCAGACAAAGCGGCTCAGGGAATTATTTGGTCTTTAACTCTTGCGCACTTCCGGAACCACTGTAAATTCCAGCTTTCTTGAGCCCCGCAAAATTACCAGCCTGGTCTCAGCCCCTATCCGTTCTTCGTCGAGCAAGCGATGAAGCACGTCCACGCCTTCCACCGTCTCTCCGTTCAAGCTCACGATCACATCACCTTCCTGTAATCCAGCGCGTTGCGCAGGTGTGCCGGTCTCTGCGGAAAGCACCAGGGCCCCGGTGGCAGCTTTTAGTTCATAATGCCGCGCAATATTCCGGTTCAATGGCGCGGTCTGCGCCTGTACTCCGATATAACTGCGCCGCACCTGTCCATACCGGATCAGCTTGCTGGCGATAAATTGTGCGGTGTTGATGGAAATAGCAAAACACAAACCCTGCGCCGGCAGAATTGTGGCTGTGTTTACGCCCACTACGGCACCGGAGGAATTTACCAGCGGACCGCCTGAATTGCCGGGATTTAAAGCCGCGTCGGTCTGAATAACATCTTCAATCAGCCTGCCGGATTGTGACCGCAAGCTGCGGCCCAGGGCACTAATGACTCCAGCGGTGACGGTATATTGAAATCCGTAAGGATTGCCAATAGCTACTACCAGTTGTCCTACGCGAATTGTGCGCGAGTCTCCCAGTT
>DASRCD010000294.1:0-2279 GCA_035653315.1 Candidatus Angelobacter sp. | reverse complement strand
AGGAAAGCATCAGGTAGAAAACCATGGCCAAAGAGCTTCACATTGTCGGCTTCCGCGTAGGGCGAGAGGTGTTCGGCGTGCCAATCTCGCTGGTGCATGAGATTGTACGCGTGCCGGAAATTACCTCAGTTCCGGATTCGCCGGGCTGCGTCCAGGGAGTGATTAACCTGCGGGGCAAAATTGTTTCCGTGGTGGACCTGCGCCGGCGCTTTGGAGAAAAGGAAGTTGCGCCAAGCAAGAAGAACCGCATTCTGGTCACGGAAGTCCAGGGCAAGCTGGTGGGATTGATCGTGGACAGCGCCTCAGAGGTGCTGAAGATCCCGGAAAGCGATATTGAATTGCCTCCGGTCTTTGATCAGGGCGAAACAAATTACGTCACCGGTGTGGGTAAGCTGAATGGCCGGCTGATCATACTGATTGACTTGAACAAAATCCTGCAAAAAGGCGAGCTGCGCCGGTTGGGTGAAGTTACGGAAACCCATACGGCAATGGCTTCAGCATAACAACCGGTACAGAACCAGGAACAAGAGAAAGATTGATGGTCACACCGAGCATCCAAATTCAAATCAGTGATTCTGAGTACAAGCTGTTGCAGACCCTGGTCTACCAGGAATGCGGCATGTACTTTGATGAGCGTCGCGCCCATTTCCTTCAGGACCGCCTGCAACGCCGACTGAAAGCCTGCGGTCTGGATACGTTTTACGCCTACTATCGCCTGCTCACCAGCTATCAGGGCAAGGCTGAGCTGAGCGCGCTGGTGGAAAACCTGACGGTGAATGAGACCAGCTTCTTCCGCAACAAGCCGCAGCTTGAACTGTTTCAAAAAACCGTTCTGGAAGATTTACTGCGGCGCAAGCAGGAGCGCCGTGACTGGAACCTGCGCTTCTGGTGCGCCGGATGCTCCACCGGCCAGGAGCCATATACGGTCGCAATGCAGGTATGCGACGCGCTGGCCTACTACTATCTTCGCAATCCCCTGCCGTTTGAAATGCCCAGCCCCAAGCCGCTGATTCCGCCACCATGGAAGGTGGAGATTCTGGCTTCCGACATTAATTATTCCGTGCTGCGCACCGCGCAGGAAGCTTCTTATTCTGAAAACCAGATGGACGCGGTAGATTATGCATTCCGGCTCCGCTACTTTGACAAGATCGGCGACCGCTACATAGTCAAGCGTGGACTGAAAGACATGGTCCATTTTGACTTCCATAATTTAAAAACTGAATTTCTGCCGCAGCGCAATGATGTGATCTTCTGCCGTAACGTGATGATTTACTTCGATGAAGCCGAGCAGAAACGGTTGGTGGAAAAGCTGTATCGCTGCCTGAATCCTGAAGGTTATCTGTTTATTGGCCATGCGGAAAGCCTTTTTGGCCTCTCAGACAAATACAAGATGCTGCACCAGAACAATGGCACTGCATATCAGCGGATTGAGGTGACGGTTTGAGCTTCTTCCCTGAAGATCATGCCTCTGAACTCCGCGAACTCTTCTTTGAGTCTGCCAATGAACTTTTGCAGACCTTGAATGAAGAGGGACTGGAGTTGGAGAAGCATCCTCAGGATGAGGAGGTGCTGCGCCGTGTCCGCCGCACCGTGCATACGCTGAAGGGAGATTCCGCGGCCTGCGGATATACCGAACTCAGTGAAGTAGCGCACGCCCTGGAAGACGTGCTGAAGCCGGAAGTGGCCGCAGTAGCTAAGCAGTCATTAGCGGAAGTAGTTTTGATTGCCGCTGACACATTCAGTTCCATGCTCTCGGCATATCGGGGCAAGATGCAAGCCCCTGCGGGTGAAGAACTCAAGCAGCAGATTGTTGCATTAACGCGCAAGCCGGCAGGCAATGTGCGTTATAAATTGCAGGCGCGGTTTGTATGGAGCGAGTACGAGCAGGTAGTAATTGTGGACGCCGTGGCGCGCGGAGAAAGCGTTTATAACATTGCTTTCTCCATTGATCCGCAGTGTCCTATGCGCAGCGCGGCCATGCAGTTGATCCGCAATGTGCTACAGGATTGCGGCCGTCTGCTGGCCATTGCGCCGGACCAGAGCGCGCTGAGCGGCGATCTGGACGTGATCGAGGCATCCGTATCCACCGAGCACACGCAGGCATGGATCGAGAAGAAGTGCCGCATTCCTTCTGTGGTTTCAGAGCTGCTGGTGCAACCTGTGCAGCCGCCGCAGGAGCAAACGGAAGACGTGCTGGACATTGTGCAGCATGTAACCACTCCGGTGGATGACGATACTGACCTGCGCGTAAGCGCGGAAGAGACTTCAAAGCCCGCGGC
>DASRCD010000293.1:0-6018 GCA_035653315.1 Candidatus Angelobacter sp. | reverse complement strand
CTATTCCACGCCGGATGGCAATAATGGAATCAGTTCGCTTGCCAGCCTGGGAATCACTGTAAACAATGACGGCACCCTTACAGTAGATTCAACCAAGCTCAGCAGCGCATTAAGCACACAGAACGCGGATGTGCAGAATTTTTTTCAAACCGCCAGCACCGGTTTCGCGCAAAACTTGAATAAGACGCTCTCTTCCATGACTGATCCCACGCAGGGAGCGCTCCAGGTGGAACTAACAAACATCAACAGCAATGTAAGCTCTCTCACAGCACAGATCGCCGATTTTGAAACCCGCATGAGCCAGCGCGAGACGGACCTGATTAACCAATATTCGCAAATCAACGTCACGCTGGAACAGATGCCCACAATTCTTGCCCAAATCAATAGCCAATTAGGGAGTTTATAAAGGTACCCATGACGAACCCTGCTTCAGAATATCGTAAACGCGCTGTAGAAGGCGCCAGCCCTGTTGGTCTGGTGGTGCTGCTCTATGGAGGCATGATTACCGCATTTATGCGCGCGATCGCGGCCATTGAGGCCAACAACATTGAAAAGCGCGTTCTTGAACTGAACAAAGTATTGGCCATCCTGGCGGAACTGCAGGGCACGCTCGATTTTGAAAAGGGCGGCGCAGTGGCTGAGCAACTGGAGAAATTCTATGTGGTCATGCGTTCCCGGGTATTGGAAGCCAGCATCAAGAATTCCAAGCCAATCCTGGAAGAACTGGTAAAGATCACAAGCGGCATCAAGGAAGCCTGGCAGCAGGTGGAACGTGAAAACGCGATCAATGGCGTAAGCGGGGTAGCCGCTCCGCCACAACCTGTGACCAGCGTGAGCCGCACGCCAATGGCAGCAGCATTCTAACAAAGCTCATGACGGTCCTGGATAAATTCGAAAGCGCAGCCAACGAACTGCACGGCTTACTTGATGCCCTGCCGTCTTCAGCTGGTGGAAATTCAATACCGGTGGTCTCTGCGGAGTGGATGCAACAGGCAAAACAAGCCTTGGCGAACAGTAGCAGCCTTTTTGATGAACCATTGCTGGATACGTTGAAATCAGCCCCACAGGTCAAGAATTACCGTGCGGAGTTGTTACGGTTGAAAGCAACCATGGAAGAAGGACAACAGCAGCTTGGGGCACAATGTTCCATCATCCGGGCGGAACAGATGCGGCTAAAACGATTAAAGGCTTTGGCAAATACGCTGGAAAAGCTGGGGTAATAGGCAATTGCAACTTCGCTGAAGGTAAATCACTGCCCCTTAGCTCCAATGCACATAGTTTTCCTCATTCGCTAACTCTGCCCACGTTACAGGCATCTTCTTTATAAACATGGATCAATCCGCAAAGTTACTCAAAGAGTTAACCCTCAACTAATACATTTATTGCATTTGCGGAGTAGTATTGACCCATCATGTGGCTAGAGGTGTTTGACTTGCGCCGAAAGAAAACTCCGCCCGACGGGGCAGACCGCCTCCTTGACCAACTGGACAAAGTTGAACACAAGCTGCAGAAATGGATTGCCAAGTCAAAGACAAATGCAGACTGGTTTCGCCGTGACCCGCTCAGCGCCATGCGCGCGGCCGGTCTCGATATGGAAGATGAGATCATGCTGGAGTTGGAGATGATCACCAAATCCATCGCCAGAAAATTAAAGTAACAGTTCCCTGCTTCGTTCTGCTTATCTATTCATGGCTGATTGCCATGTACGACCAGCAAATTTCGAAAAACCACTCTTACGTGTTTTAATGCGCTATGCCGCAAAAACCCGATTACGGAATCGACGCTCCTAACGTTGTACGCAACCTGATTGTGATTGGCGCAACGCTGATCATTTCTGGCATTGTGTTTCCTGTAATTCATCTTGGCAATGTGATACTGCTGTGGAACCCCGGAGCATTTTGGCCGGGAGGCTTTTGCCTGGCTGAAGGGCTTGCGATGATTCTCTATGCCAAATGGGGCAAGTTTCTGCATCGCGATCGCATGCTCAATATGGTTTCATGGCGGGGTAATGAGCAGGTGCTGGACGTGGGTACAGGCCGAGGCTTGCTGCTGATTGGCGTAGCGCGGCGTTTGACTACTGGCAAGAGCGTGGGCATTGACGTTTGGAGCACCAAAGACCTTTCCGGCAACTCTCTGGCAAGAACCCAGAAGAACGTGGAGATAGAAGGAGTCAACGAAAAAGTTGAACTGCACAGTGAGGATGCGCGAAAGCTCAGCTTTCCGGATGCGAGTTTTGATGTAGTTGTGTCCAATCTTTGCATCCACAACATCCCGGGCAACGAAGGCCGCGCCCAGGCCTGCCGCGAGATTGCGCGTGTGCTTAAGCCGGGCGGCACGGCGTTGATTTCAGACTTTATTAAGACCGGCTTCTACCAGAAAACTTTTGCCGGCCTGGGGCTAAAAACGAGCCGCACAAGCTTCAACCTGCTTACATTTCCCTGGCTGCGCGTAGTCAAGGTGGAGAAGCAATAAGAGTTCGAATGCCCTCCTGCAATCCGTAGCTGCCGCTTTTTGGTTTCTTTTGACATCTAATTGACTGGGAACGATTCATGCCTACATTCACGAGCGCAGGCCAGCCAATCCGGATTGACCACTATCCGCCACAACAGAAAACGCCGAGTCCGGCCATTATTCTGGTACATGGTTCGGGCGGTCTTTTGCGCGGGCTGGACCCGTTTGCCGGGCAGGCTGCGCTTTTTGGAGTGCATGTTTTTGTGCTGCATTATTTTGAGCGCACAGGTCATAGCTGGGTATATCCCAGCCAGATTGAGCAATATTTCCCGGCATGGCTTGAGACGTTGCAGGATGCGGTCAATTTTGTTTCCAGGCAGCCGGGAGTGGACCCAAACCGAATTGGACTGCTGGGATTTTCACTTGGCTCTTATCTTTCACTCGCGCTGGCCACGCAGGATTCCCGTATTGCCGCCGTGGCAGAGCTTTTTGGCGGACTGGCCGAGCATTTTCTTCCCAATGCCGGAAAGCTTCCGCCGGTGCTGATCCTTCACGGAGGCAAAGACACAGTTGTGCCGGTGGACCGGGCTTATGAACTGGAGCGCGTCCTTCAGCAGCATAAAATCCCTTACGCCATGCATATCTATCCCGACCAGGGCCACGTGTTTCAGGGATTCTCCCAGTTTGATGCAATGCGACGCGTGGCTGATTTTTTCAGGACTCACTTGAAAAAAGCTGCATGAGAAGCGCGGAAAGCCGGAAATCGCGCGACTGTTTGCTGCCGATTCGCGGGCACACACAGGAAAATTCCGAAATTTTTCTGAAGAGGAACATTTCAAGGCAAATTTTTTCTAAAATTTATTGGAAATTTTCTGCGCGAACTCTCCGCTTATGTTATTTTTTTCATTCACTTAAAAAGGCTCCTGGAGGCAAATAAATTGGGATTGAACATGGTGCCCAAGCGCATCTTCCTGACAAATGGGGTGGGCAAGCACAAAGAAAGACTTACATCGTTTGAGCTGGCCTTAAGAGATGCCGGCATCGCAGCGCAGAATCTGGTCAGGGTTTCTTCCATTTTTCCTCCTCACTGCAAGCTGATCTCGCGCAAAGAGGGCATTAAATATCTCCATCCGGGTGAAGTAACTTTTGCCGTTGTGGCGGAGAACTCAACGCGTGAACCGCACCGCCTCACGGCTGCCAGCATCGGCCTGGCAATGCCAGCTGACCGCAGCACATACGGCTATTTGAGCGAGCACCATTCCTTTGGCGAAGCAGATGATGTTGCCGGCGAATACGCGGAAGAGCTTGCGGCGGAAATGCTTGCGACAACGCTGAACGTGGATTTTAATCCTGATACTTCCTGGGACGAGAAAAAGGAGATCTACCGGATTTCCAACAAAATTGTCCGCACAACGAATATCACCCAGAGCGGTGTGGGTGACAAGCGCGGCCTCTGGACTACGGTGATTGCATCTGCGATTTTGATCTTCGAGTAAACAACAAGGCAATCAGCCAAACTGAAGCTGGCAGGCCAAACTGCCAGCTTTTTGCGCGTTTAGGCAGAATGGAATAATCTCCTGGAGATTTACTCGTTTAGGTAAGCTCCCGGCAAACCAAGAAATTGTTCAAAGGAACTCTCGAAAATACTGGATTTCAGGTGCCATCCCAGGACTATAATCTCCGTAAGGTTCCACTTACCCCCGCGCCGCATGCCACCAATTTGCGGCCCCTGAGTAGCGGAACCGGGCCAAAATTCAAGGTGGTGTTCCATGTTGACGCCTCTCCTATTCCTTTGGGCCGGTTTGACAGTTATCCTGATCGTTCTACTGATCTACCGCAGCACTTTATCCATGCACGAAGACGACCAGCTTTTCCTGGACAGCGCGGAAGCGCATATGGCAAAAGAGCAGGAAGAATTGGCTGTAAGAATGAACCGGATTCAGCCCTGGGTCAGGCTCTGCGGGGCTGGCTCTGCCGTGCTTACGGTTGCAATCGCAGGCATGATGCTGTACTCGCGGTTTAATCAATAGCTCTTCACACAGTGCTCCCTGGTGCTTTTGTTCCGGTGCAGTAGGTGAAGTGTGCTCAGCGCAGTCCATGGTGAAGGAGTGACATGTGCTGCGAAGGATCTTCTGCGCCATTCTGAATGTTGCTTGTCACAAGCTGATAAGGGCGAGCCCTGATTCAGGATCAATTTTCTTTTGTAAGTGCGCGGGACTTTCAGTAAGCACAACCTCGCATGTTGGGCGAATGTACGCCTTCAGCAGGTGACCGCCGTGCGCTGATCCATCAGATTTGCCGACAATGGCGTGCGCATGAACTTTCGGCTTGCCATCTTGAAGTGCAACATCTCCGATCAATGAAAGCAATTCCAACTGCTCCTCTAATGTAACTGCCAGTTCATACTTTTTCGTTTCCCAGCTAAACCAGGCAAGCTGCACCGATGAAAGTCCGCCAATCGCTTTAAAGCTGGCAGCGGAGAGTTTTTGCTCTTCCGCAAAATGCTGGAGCCCTCCGGCAAGCTCATCGCCTGAAGAAAATATGAGTACATAAGTTTTGGGACTTTCATTGATCAACTGGTAGCGCATGAATATTCCCTTCGTCCTTTTATAGCGTGTATAACCGCAAGAATCTTTGTAGCTGGCCAGAGTTCCTGAATATATTGCCGTAAAAAAGTGACTCCGTCTATTCAGACGAAGCAAGGGTTACGCGGGTTGGCAAGCGCAGCTACTCTGCATTTGCTTTACGGGAAAACAGAGCAGTAAGGCAGCCGCCTTAAGATGCCGCGTATTAATACTCATGAACTAATGCTTCATCCAATCTTCACATTTCCTGGGTTAGAGTACGCACAACACACAAGCCAATTCACGGTGGTCCATAGCGACAAAATCCCTGCACGCCGCTGTGGAGCAGTGTTGTCTTATGCAGTTGCATGGTTTGTGTGCGAATCCCCTTGACCGAGAGGACAAATCAGTAATGCGTTTTCGAGATTTAATTTCGACAGTCACCATGCTTCTGGCCATCACCATGGTTCCCGTTTTCAGCAGTGCTCAGGCCCAGGTTCCGCCTTCATCGCATGTGGTGCTCCTGATGGACGAAAACACAGGTTATAAAACAACCCTGGCTGAAATGCCCTGGCTGGTCGCGCAAGGAACAGCCTATGGATACGCCGCAAACTACACTTCCAATACCGCCGGATCGCTCATGGACTATCTCTGGATTGCCTCAGGAAGCTGCCATGATGCTGTTGACTGCAAGTTACCGGTAAACACACATGATTTTCACTGCACAGGTGACAGCTGTACTGCCCCCATTACTGATGACAACATCTTTCGCGAGATGAACAATCGCGGTATCTCCTGGAAAGTTTATGCACAATCTTATAAAGCGGCAGGCGGGACGGTGACAACGCCGGACAATGCCGGAGGCACGCATTACTATCGCCGCCACAATGGCGCAACATGGTATAGCGATATTCTGAGCAACGTTGCCGGATCGCAGTCCAAGAGCGTCGACTTTTCCCAATTTGCCGTGGACCTGGCCAACAATGCTTTGCCGCAGTTCACC
>DASRCD010000292.1:0-2090 GCA_035653315.1 Candidatus Angelobacter sp. | reverse complement strand
AGAGTATTAGTGAAGTCGGCTTCTTCATAAAGAAAAGGAGTGTCCAGTCCCAGATCGACCTGAATGTGGCCGTTCTGCTGGTAGGTCGCTTCTTCAAATTCGGTGCCAAAGGCGATGAATTTCACCGTCTGTGGCCGTTGTACCCAGGTTTCGTCCAAATCGCCCTCCTGCACCGGAACCCAAAGATCCCAGAGCACGTCGAGTTCGTAAGCATTATCTTCATGTAGAAATTCACCGGCCATGGCGAGCGCGCGTTCCGGGTCAGTGCGGTGGTCAAAGGTTTGTTGGAAAACAATGGGCTGGTCCCAGCCAATGCTTCGCACAGCCATAAAACCAACGCCGGTGCGCTGGGCGGAGAAAGGGAACTGCTTCATTACGGAAAGCAGGCGTGGCAGCATCTCCTGCTCCTGGAAGCTCGGAAACCAGACACTCAGATATAAGCGGTCAGCCATAATAGAAAGAAGTTATTGTAATCTGAGATGCAGGCCGGCATCATCGGCAGGCTGCTTTTCCTGAAAATTCTTTAATAAATTATATCTGCTTACCGGCACGGCAACATTTAAAGTAGCGGCATATTGAGAGGCTTGGCATGCATAAGAAACAATGGCTGGGAGTACTTGTTGTAATGATGACCATGGTCGGGTACGCAGGCGCCCAGACCGCCCAACCAGCGGAAAAGAAGCCTGTGATTGAAACTCCTTCCATGCGGCTGGCCCATGCGCGCAATGTGATTGTTGTCAGGAAGCATGGGAGTGAGATTCCTGCCGACGTCATCCGCTCGACTGTGGAAGGCTGGGGCCGCTTTACTATTGTTGAATCCCCGGATAAAGCTGACCTAATTATAGAAATTTGGTCATCGGGCGATTCCGGCGTACAAGTCTCAAGTACTTCAAAGGTTTCACCTGAAAATGGTCAGGAAGAGAAATCAACCTCCAGCAGCAAGGACATTTCACCCACTGAAATCAAGATGACAGTCATCGACGCCAGAAATAAAAGGCCCCTCTGGAATGCCACTGAAAACGTTAAGTTCGCGATGAAGGAAAAGGCCAAAGAAAACAATATGGTGGAAGCTGCCGAAAGGCTGGCCTCAAAATTCCATGACCGCCTGGAGCCGCGGCAATAAAGTAATTACAACGAATTTCTTAGGCGATGCGCCAATATCGGCCAAATGTTAAATAATGTAAAAATATATCGCAAAGCGATGCAACTCGCGCAACCCACACCAATGTTGCCGAATCAGAGCTCACGTGCGCCACTCAACTTCTTCCCTCGCTCGCAGAGGGGCGTTTGCAGCTGTCTTACTGTTGTTTGGATTAGCAGGAGCAGTTCGTTGTTACGCCCAAGCCGCCACCCAGGGCCAATGGTCCGCTGTTGCTGATTGGCCAACCCGCGCAGTTCATACCACATTACTTCCAGACGGGCGTGTCTTCTTTGTTTCTTATTACACGGAATCGTTGCAGCCGCACATCTGGGACCCGATCAGTAACACGTTTACGGCAACGGCATCATCATCGTATGCGCTCTTCTGTGCAGGACATACGAATATGGCGGATGGACGCGTCTTCATTGCGGGTGGCCACGTTGCTGATTATGTCGGTTATCCAAACGTTTCCATTTATGATCCGGCAAAAAATGTGATGACCGCGGCGCCCAATATGAATGAAGGCCGATGGTATCCCACGGTAACGACTTTGCCCAATGGTGATGTGCTGGTTGTTTCTGGCGACGTGAATTCGAACACCAATGTTGACCCATTGCCGCAGGTTTACCAGGTTGCCACCAATAGCTGGCGAAATCTTACTTCGGCGCAGCTCTCTCTGCCGCTCTATCCCAACATGCTGGTAGCGCCTAACGGCAAAGTGTTTAATGCCGCGCCCAGCGTGCAGACACGTTATCTGGATCCCAGCGGTCTTGGAGCATGGACCAACGTAGCCAACCACATTTTTACCGGTTTCCGTGATTATGGACCGGCAATGATGTATGACTCAGGGAAAGTGCTGGTGATTGGCGGAGCAGACCCTCCCACGGCCACTGCTGAAATCATTGACCTGAACGCCGCTACTCCCGCATGGAAATCAACTGGCAGCATG
>DASRCD010000291.1:0-2176 GCA_035653315.1 Candidatus Angelobacter sp. | reverse complement strand
GTGTTGAACGTGATGAGCGAGGCTTTATCCTGACCGGCCCAGATCTTATTCGTGATGGCACGCGGCCCAAAGGCTGGAACCTGGAACGCGATCCCTTCCTGCTGGAGACGAACATCCCCGGCCTGTTTGCTGTTGGCGACGTGCGCCATGGATCGGTCAAGCGCGTGGCTTCCGGCGTGGGAGAAGGCTCAGTGGCTGTGCAGTTCATTCATCAATATTTGAGCAAGGTATAGCATGGTTGAAAAATCAGAGCTGCTGCGCGTACCCGTTTTTGCTGACCTGCCTGACGACCAGCTTGAATGGTTTCTCAGCCAGGCGGAAGAAATGCATCTGGAGCCGGGGATTACTTACATTCAGCAAGGCGATCCGGCCAATTTCATGTTTGTGATTCTTGAAGGCCAATTGCAGAGCCGTGGCGAATTCGGCGGTGAAGCCGTCATCTTCCACAGCAAGGCCGGGGATATTGGCGGCGTGCTTCCGTTTTCCCGCATGAAGCTTTACACCGTCAGTGGACGCGCTCTGACCCCAGCCCGGGTTCTGCGCTTTCCTGTTACGCAGTTTCCTCAACTGATACAGCGTATGCCGGAACTCACCCAGCGGCTCGTGGGGCTGATGTCTGACAGGATTCGCGAGGCCACGCGCATTGAGCAGCAGCGTGACCGGCTGGCCTCACTGGGAAAACTTTCCGCCGGGCTGGCGCATGAATTGAATAATCCTGCTTCCGCCGCTAAGCGGGCCAGCAGCCAGTTGCGTGACATCTTTAAGCGCATCCGCGAAGCCAGCCATGCACTGGGCGCGCATGATCTTACCCCCGCGCAAAAAGCTGAGATCGACAGGTTGGAGGCTTCGCTTGTGCAGCAGGAAGGGCCGCCGCCGGATACGCTTACCATCAGCATTCTTGAAGAGCAGATTGATACGCTGCTGCGCAGCCACGGCCAGAATGACCTGTGGCAGCTTGCCGCAGATCTTGCGCGCAAGAACGCAAGGCCGGAGCTGCTGGAATCGCTCTTCGCCACGTTGGATGCGGATACGGCGCGCGCGGCGCTGGTACGCATTTCCGCCGCGCTGGACGTGGCCAATCTGCTGAATGAAATTGAAAGCAGCACGTCGCGCATTTCTGAGCTGGTGTCCGCCATTAAGCAATACACCTACATGGACCAGTCACCCGTGCAGAACGTGGACATTGTGAAGAGCCTGGAAACCACGCTCACCATCATGAACCACAAGCTCAAGCGTGGTGTGACCGTGCGGCGTGATTATCAGAAGATTCCGTTGCTGGTAAATTCCTTTGGCAGTGAACTGAACCAGATCTGGACCAATATTATTGACAATGCCATTGATGCCATGAACGGCAAAGGCGAGCTGCTCATCCGCACCTACCGCGACAAGGATTGCGTGGTGGTGGAGATTGGCGACAACGGCCCCGGCATTCCTGCCTCAGTGCAGCCCCATATCTTTGAGCCTTTTTTCACCACGAAAGGCGTGGGCCAGGGAACAGGCCTTGGGTTGGATACCGTGCAGCGCATCGTGCGCAAGCACCGAGGCAATATAGAAGTAACTTCAACGCCGGGTGATACAAAGTTCCAGGTGTGGCTGCCACTGTCAGAGTCAGCGGGATAAAAAAATCAAAATGGTGGAGACCTTTCTTGACTGAGAAAAGCCGCTGCTTTTGGGCAACGACGCCCGCAATGATTGCCTACCATGATCAAGAATGGGGCGTCCCCCAGCATGATGATCGTATGTTGTTTGAGTTTCTGATTCTTGAAGGCGCGCAGGCAGGGCTGAGCTGGTCAACGATTCTGGCCAAGCGCGCAGCTTATAGAAAAGCATTCAGCAACTTTAATCCGGCGCGCGTAGCAAAGTACGATGCCAGGAAAGTGAAGGAACTGCTGGCGAATCCTGGTATTGTCCGCAACCGGCTCAAAGTGTCGGCGGCAATCCAGAATGCACGGGCATTTCTGGCCGTGCAGAAAGAATTTGGCAGCTTTGATCACTACATCTGGCAGTTCGTCAACGGAAGCTCCATCAATCATTCGCTAAAATCATCAGACAAGATACCGGCACGAACACCCGAATCTGACAAGATGAGCAAAGACCTGCTCAAGCGAGGATTCAAGTTTGTTGGCCCGACGATCTGCTATGCGTTTATGCAGGCAACGGGGATGGTGAATGACCA
>DASRCD010000290.1:0-3130 GCA_035653315.1 Candidatus Angelobacter sp. | reverse complement strand
GCGCAGCACTGGCGCATGGAGCGCATGGCCGCCGTGGATCGCAATGTTCTCCGCACGGGAGTAGCTGAAATGGTGGGGCCGCACCGTACTCCCCGGCCGGTGGTAATTAATGAAGCACTGGAAATCGCGCGCAAATTCTCTGCTCCGGAATCTGTGCATTTTATTAATGGCGTGCTGGATTCCGTGGGGAAAGAACTGGAATCTTCTGTAATCCCGAAGCGAAGCTGAGAGAGCCTATGGCCAAAAATATTTTTAAGATCTGGCGCAAGAATCAATAGTGGCATTGTTTCTGACAAATAAGTTCCCTCACCCGCTTTGCGGGATTCGGGGTTTCAGAAAAACAAGTGCTAAAATAACTTTCCATTGCCCGTAGTACCTGCACTAATAAATACAAAATGGACCTGCATTGAAAAAGACTTCCATTACATACGCCGACAGCGGCGTGGACATTGACCGCGCAGACCGCGCCAAGCAGCGCATCAAGTATCTGGCCCATCGCACGTTCACATCAGGAGTGGTGAGCGAAATTGGCGGCTTTGGCGGCATGTTTGCCATTGACAAGAAAAAATTCCGCGATCCTGTTTTAGTTTCAAGTGTGGATGGCGTTGGCACCAAGCTGAAAGTGGCATTCATGATGAACCTGCACCACACCGTGGGCGGCGATCTGGTAAATCATTGCGTAAATGACATTGCTGTGCAGGGAGCAACGCCACTCTTCTTCATGGACTATCTGGCAACAGGCTCACTGGAGCCGGAAATCGCCGAAAAGATTGTGGAAGGCATGGCGGAAGCATGCCGGCATAATGGCTGCGCGTTGATTGGCGGTGAAACAGCGGAGATGCCCGGCTTTTATCCCAAGGGCGAATATGATCTGGCCGGTTTCATTGTGGGCGTGGTGGAAAAAAATAAAATTATTACCGGCGACAAAGTTGAAGCCGGGGACATGCTGATTGGCCTGCCTTCCAATGGCCTGCACACCAATGGTTATTCGCTGGCACGCAAGCTGTTTTTTGAAATCGCCAAATATAGCCCAGACACATACGTGAATGAGTTAAAGGCGAAAGCCGGAGCAGCGCTCATGCACACGCACAAAAGCTACTGGCCGGTGCTCAAGAAGTTGATTGCGGCAGACCTGGTGAATGCCATGGCGCACATTACGGGCGGCGGCATTACCGACAATCTGCCACGTGTGCTGCCCAAAGGCACCGCTGCCGTGGTTGAGTTAGGCTCATGGCCCATTCTGCCGGTGTTTACGCACATGCAGCACATTGGCAATGTGCCGCAGGATGACATGATGCGCACTTTCAACATGGGTATTGGCATGGTGCTGGTGGTGCCGGCAAAAAAATTCAAGCGGGCACAGGGAATCATTGAAAAAGCAGGCGAGAAAGCCTTTCTGATTGGCCGAATTGTAAAAGGCGACCGCAAGGTACAGTACGCCTGATATGGCCGGACTGAAAAAACTTGGCATCCTGCTTTCCGGCCGTGGGTCAAATTTCGAAGCGGTCGCCGATTCCGTGAAAGCCGGACGGCTTCAGGCTGAAATCGCTATTGTGATCTCGAATCGCGCCGACGCGCCGGGGCTGGAAGCGGCAAAGCGACGCGGGCTCAACACTCTTTTAATTCCTTCAAAAGGGCGTGTACGCGAAGAACATGATGCTGAAGTTGTTTCCGCACTGAAGACGGCGCAGGTTGATCTGGTTTGCCTGGCCGGTTACATGCGATTGCTTTCACCAGCGTTCATACGTGCTTTTCCTAATCAGATTGTGAATATTCATCCCTCACTGCTGCCCGCGTTTCCCGGCATGGACGCGCAGAAACAGGCGCTGGAATATGGAGTGAAAGTTACGGGCTGCACGGTGCATTTTGTGGATGAACACCTGGACCATGGTCCCATCATTTTGCAGAAGACAGTGCCGGTCCTGGGCAGCGACAATGAGCAGTCCCTTTCCGCGCGCATTCTGGAACAGGAACACAAGGCATATTCTGAGGCGCTTGCGCTGTTGCTATTGAACCAGGTGGAAATCCAGAACAGGCGAGTCATTTTTAAGGGCGCTTGCGCCGAGGGCATGTAGATGCTGAAGGTCAAATTGCTGAGCCCTGCCGCCAAAGCTCCAACAGTTGCGCATCCGGGAGAGGACCTGGGATACGACATTTATTCAGCAGAAACCATCACGCTTGAGGCGCGCGGCCATGCCATTCTTTCCACCGGCATTGCCATTGAATGCACATCGCCTGCGGGCGAACGCATGGGCGCTCTGCTGCGTGATAAATCTTCCATGGCGGCACGGCGCCTCACGCTTACCGGTGGCGTAATTGATGCGGGCTATCGCGGCGAGATCAAGGTGCTAATGGAAAATCTGGGCGATCTGCCCGCCACAGTGCAGGCTGGCGACAAGATCGCCAACTTGATTCCATACCCGGTGCTTACAGGCGAAGTACAGGTTGTGAATGACCTGAACGAATCCAGCCGCAAAGCGGGCGGATTTGGGTCGAGCGGAAGGTGACTCTCCGCTCCGAGCGCGAGAACCCCATTATTCAATCTGGCCGCGAATACACACGAATGAGCACGAATCAAAACTCATCTAGATATTCGGTTTTCGCTAAACCGATTCCCAATTATTTCTAACTATAGCGATCCCTCGCTACGCTTCGGGATTTCAGAGAGAAGCTTTTATAATCGTTAAGAATGGCAAACTTTCCTCCTGTTGAAGAGCAACTGGCATATATCAAAAAAGGCGCGGCTGAGATCATCCATGAGCGCGAATTGCGCGAGCGTCTGGAAAATTCTTTAAAGACCGGCAAGCCTATGCGCGTGAAGGCCGGCTTTGATCCCACAGCGCCTGACCTGCATGTGGGACACACGGTGCTAATGCGGAAGCTGAAGCATTTTCAGGACCTGGGACACACGGTGATTTTCCTTATCGGAGATTTCACAGGGATGATCGGCGATCCTACTGGACGGTCAGTGACTCGTCCTCCGCTCACGCGCGCGGACATCGAGCGCAATGCTGAAACTTACAAAACTCAGGTCTTTAAGATTCTTGACCGTGAGAAGACAGTCATTGATTTCAACTCGCGCTGGTTTTCAAAATTGACGCCGGAAGATTTCATCCGTCTGACCGCAAAG
>DASRCD010000289.1:0-2169 GCA_035653315.1 Candidatus Angelobacter sp. | reverse complement strand
CGCTATAAAGAAATCACGGCCAAACTCGCCGATCCACGCAACCTGACGGACGCTGAAGCGCAAAAACTGATCAGTGAGGGCAAGCCCATCTATTGGGCGGATGGCAGCATCCATTCCCCTGAAACAGGCGCGCCGGAAATGCTGATGGAACTGGCTTACCGGCTCGCGGTGGAAGACACGCCGTTCATCCAGAAGATTCGCAAGGATTCCATTGTGCTGATCACGCCGATTGTGGAAGTAGACGGCCATGATCGCATGGTGGATGTTTACATGCAGCACAAAAAGCATCCTGACCAGCCGCCATATCCGCTGGTGTGGTGGGGCCACTACGTTGCTCACGATAATAACCGTGACAACCTGGGCGTAAGCCTGGCTCTCTCCCGCAACATGCTCAAGGCGTTCTTTGATTGGCATCCCACGGTCATGCATGATCTGCATGAGTCCGTGCCGTATCTTTACATCATGACCGGCACCGGCCCTTATAATGCATGGCTTGACCCGATTGTGATCAGCGAGTGGCAGGAGATGGCCTATTACGAAATTGAAGAGATGACCAAGCGTGGCGTGATCGGCGTGTGGACGCATGGCTTTTATGATGGCTGGGCGCCAAATTACCTGCTTTCCATCGGCAACAACCACAACGCGATTGGCCGCTTCTATGAAACGTTTGGCAATGGCGGCGCCGATACCCGCATACGCACGCTGCGCCCGGCCGATACCAGCCGTGAGTGGTTCCGGCCCAATCCTCCGCTGCCCAAGGTGAAATGGTCCGCGCGTGACAACATCAACATGCAGGAAAGCGCCATTCTTTTTGGTATGAATAATCTGGCCACTAACGGCCAGAAGTTCCTCAACAATTTTTATCTTAAGAGCAAGCGGTCCGTAGAAAAAGCGCGCATGGAAGGCCCTGCGGCGTGGGTCTTTCCCGCCGATGATCCCCGTCCTGGCGAACAAGCCGCGTTGCTGGATGTTTTGCAGATTCAAGGTGTGGAGGTGCAGCGCACGGAAAAAGAAATCCGCATTCCCGCTCCGGATAATGATGCCGCTGCCAAGCCGGCGGGCAATCGCGGCGATCAATCAGGCCGTTCCGATGCGCATGACAAATCTGACGCGAAAGAGAAAAAAGACATCCTGCTTCCGCCCGGAAGTTACGTGGTCCGCATGGACCAGCCTTACAGCCGCCTCGCAGACATGGTGCTGGACACCCAGTATTACAGCTCGCATGATCCGCGCTCTTATGACGATACCGGATGGACCCTCGGTCCTTTATATAACGTAAAAACCATTCGCGTTACTGATACCGGAATCCTAAACGCGCCCATGCAGAAGGTAAGCAAAGTCACACCCGCTGGCGGCATTGAAGGGCAGGGCAAAACTTTTCTTGTCCAGCACAATGCTGACAATGCTCTGGCAACACTCCGCTTTCGCATGGCTGGCACCCCCATGGAAGCGGCAGAAGAATCCTTCGATGCTGAAGGGATGACCTTCAGCCCAGGCACGTTCATCATTCGCAACGGTGATCGTACGCAACTGGAAAAAGTGGCCAAAGAGCTTGGACTCAGAATTCACGCCACCAGCGCCGACATTAAAGTTGCCACGCATCCGCTGGCTGCTCCCAAAGTTGCCATTGTGCACAACTGGCAGAACACGCAGAATGACGGCTGGTTCCGCATCGCTTTTGATGAGTTGAAGGTGCCATACACTTACGTGGCTGATACCTGGCTGCGGGAAAACCAGAACCTGCGGGAGAAATTTGACGTGATCATTCTTCCTCCCATGGGTGGCGGCGGCCCTGCTGCCTTGAGCGCTGTCCTGCGTGGCCAGCCGGTTCGCGGCCCCGAGCCTATGCCGTGGAAAAACAGTGATGATACTCCCAACTTCTTCGCTCCCGGACTTGACTCTACAGACGATATTCGCGGTGGCCTTGGCTTCCAGGGCCTGGCAAATATCGAGCGCTTTGTGCGCGATGGTGGCCTGCTGATTGCGGTGCAGACCAGCGCCGCGCTTCCAGTAGCGGGCGGCATGACGGAAATGGTAAACGTTTCCGATGCGCGTACCATGCAGGCCCCCGGCAGCGTCGTGCTTTCCAGCGTTGATGACAAAAAAAGCCCAATCGCTTACGGCTATGACGATAAGCTTTACGTTTATTTCCGTCAGGGGCCGGTGATT
>DASRCD010000288.1:0-2811 GCA_035653315.1 Candidatus Angelobacter sp. | reverse complement strand
GGTAAGCTTTGTCTGTGAATTGCTTGCCGACGATCTGAGAGCATAAGAAGTTGAAATGATCTCCATCATTGATGGGATTGTGCTTTGTTGCCCGATTGTTGAACCTGACACCGTTCATTCTAGACTTTCGCGTGAACCTGTCCATCTGCATGATCCACATCTGGTGAATGCTCCTTTTCAGCCCCCGAAGAGTGTCAATCATCAGTGACAACGAGCTAAATTCACATTGTCCTTCAACATCGCGTGGAAAGTGCTTTTTCGAGATCTGGAATTACCTGTGTTCTCACTTTGCGAGTATCGTGCTTAAAAATCCAACAACGATGATCTCCAAAAAGCAAGAGAGCAAGGTGCCCACGGCCACCGCGACAAAAACCAGATAATAAAACTGCGGCAGAAGTTAAATTTCTGTCGCAGATGATTTTTCCTTCTGCCAATTTTCCGCTTGCTAAGTGGAACGGAGATTCAACACTTTATTACCGGGGCACATAGTACCCTTTTTTAGCGCGAACTTTGTATTTCTTGTTTTCCGCTGTGATCTGAATGGGACGGAACTGCCCATTGGCTTCAAAGCCTTCAGGCTTGTAAAAGACTGAATACTGGCTGCGAAGCTCTTCATGAATGTCGTGGAAAGCGTTGGCCACATCCTGCAGTTTGAAAGGGAAGAAGGCCTGGCCTCCGGTGGTTTCCGCCAGCATCTTCAAGCTACGGTCGCCGGCATCCCCCGGATTATTGCTCAAATTGGTGCTGATGGTATAGACGATTACGCCGGCGCGTTGGGCCATTTCAATGGCTTCCTGGCGGAGTACGCGGCTTTGATTATCGTCACCATCAGAAACCAGAATGATTGCCCTGCGTACGGGCCCGGTTTCACGCTCTTTCATCAGTTTGTCACGGCAGGCATAAAACACTGCATCCCACAGCGCCGTACCGCCGCCCGGACGTATCACTTTAATGCCTTTGGTCAGTTTGTCCAGGTCGCCGGTGAAATCCTGCGTCAGGTCCCAGACTTCATCAAAGGCGAGGACAAAAGCCTTGTCAGTTTGTGGGCGGATGATCTGGTGAAGAAATTGGATTGCGGCATCCTGCTCAAAGAGAAAACGGTCGCGGATGGAGTTGCTGGCGTCAATCAACAGGCCTACGCGCAATGGCAGATCAGTTTCTGCGGAGAAGTTCATGATCTGTCGCGGCGGGCGATTGTTGTCCAGAAACTTGAACTGGTCCTGCTTCAAGTCCTTGATGAACTTGTTGTGCTTGTCTGTGACAGTAAAAATCACGTTCACTTCGTCGGACCGGCTGCGGAAGGTCTGAATAGGGGCGGTATCATCCGTTGCAGTTGTCGCTCCTGAAACAGCGCTGGACGCAGATGGCTGGGCGGCCTGCGGCTGGGACGCAGCCGGTTGCGTTTGGGCTTCCGCCATGCAGCAGGCAACAATGAATGCGCACAGAACCACAACTACTTTATTGGAAGACATATCAGGAACTCTTTTGCCATTATAGTCTGGGAATACAACTTACCCGCCAATCTCACTGAGAAACTTTGTTAACACAGCCGGTAACGGCTGCTGAAAAAATAGCTCTCTGCTCTTGATTGGATGACGGAATTGTATCTCGAAAGCGTGAAGAAAATTCCTGTCCAGGGATGGTGCTTCAGGTGCTGTACCTCGGTAACCCGCAATCTGCCGGGGTGCGCCATAAAGCGTATCTCCCACAATGGGGTGTCCAATGGAAGAGAGATGGACCCGGATCTGGTGCGTGCGCCCTGTTTCGATCTTTACCTCCAGCAATGAAAATTTTCCGTACGGCCCTTCGATCTGCTCTTTCACCTGCCAGTGCGTAACTGCATCGCGCCCTTGCCTGCTCTCGCTATTCAGCCGTGTGGTCATGCGCGCCCGGCGTATAGGATCGCGGCCAATCGGAGCATTGATTGTGCCTTTGGCCGTTTTCATCCAGCCGTGGACAAGGGCCATGTACGTCTTCTTTACTTCGCGGCGCGCAAATTGTTCCGCCAGCTTTCTGTGGGCAACATCTGATTTGGCAACAATCACCAGCCCACTAGTTTCTTTATCCAGGCGATGCACAATACCCGGCCGCAACTCTCCGCCAACCTGTGACAGGGAATTAAAGCGATGCAGCAGAGCATTCACCATGGTCCCGCGGCTGCCTGCGTCATTCTTGCCAGACCCCGCATGGACACTCATCCCCGCCGGCTTGTTGACCACGGCAATGCTCTCGTCTTCATAAACCACGTCCAGCGGAATGTCTTCAGCAAAAGCTTTCGGCGGTGGAAGCTCAACCTCGCCGGTAATGGTGATCTCTTCTCCGCCACGCAACTTGAAAGAAGCTTTTGGAACATTCCCGTTAAGCTGGATTTTCTTTTGCTCAATCAACTGCTGCACCCGCACGCGGCTCACATCCGTAAGCTGCGACGCAAGCCACTGGTCCAGGCGAGCGCCTGCCGCCGTGTTAGGAACTGTAAGAGTCTGGGTTGAGGGCGAATCGGACACGGAAGAATTGTAGTGGACGAGCGGTTCCTTGCTCACGAGTGTTGGACTATGCTGAATATTCTTGATAGATGATATCGCTTGCAATATCATTAATAACGTGCCAATTTCCTATGTGCTGGATACAGATGTAATAGTTGCAGCGCTGCGGAGTGATAAAGGCGCTTCACGTCAGCTTTTATTAGCTGCGTTGCAGGGGAAATTTGAGTTATTGCTATCTGTCCCTTTGATTGTTGAATATGAAGCTGTGTTGACCAGACCAGAACATCTGGCAGCATGTGGACTGAACAGTACGGAAATTGGAAGTATA
>DASRCD010000287.1:0-10270 GCA_035653315.1 Candidatus Angelobacter sp. | reverse complement strand
ACTCAATGGAGGGCGTGGCCGAAGCCAGCACAACGGCGGCATTGGCCAGTTTGCCGCGCATTACGGCAACGTCGCGCCCATGATAACGCGGAGTCTCTTCCTGCTTATAAGAGCTGTCATGCTCCTCGTCTACAACGATCAACGCAAGATTGCTTACAGGCGCAAATACAGCAGACCGCGTGCCGACAACAATGCGCGCTTCACCCCGGCGTATGCGATGCCATTGCTCCGCGCGCTCGTCCGCAGAGAGCGCCGAATGAAGGATGGCCACTTCATCGCCAAAGACCTGATGCAGGTTGGCAGCAGCGGCCGGGGTTAATCCAATTTCCGGGACAAGCAAAACCGCCGAGCGGCCTGACTCCAATACGGCCTGCATCGCCGCAAGATAAACCGCGGTCTTGCCCGAGCCGGTAACGCCATGCAGCAGTGAAACTGAGAACTTCTGTTCCTCCACTGAGCGTTGAATGGCTGCCAGAGCAGCCTTCTGCTGCGCGTTGAAAATAAAATCCAGGTGGGAAGGGCCGCGCTTTTTCATGCTGCTTACGCTGAATTCAGCCGCCTCTTCGATTAATTCAACAATCCCTCGCTTGACCAGGGTTTGCAGCGTTGTGCGGGGAATGTCCTGGGTGCGAAGCTGCTCCACCAGCGCCCGGCCTTCACGCTGCTGCAAAAAAGAAATGATCTTCTGCTGATTTTCATTCAGCTTGCCGGCTGGCTTTGCAGCAGAAGGCTCTTTCAGCACCGCGACCTGAACGGTGCGGCGCGCGTCACGCGTGGAGGTTGCGTCTTCCCGCGCAATCCATTTTTTCCGGAGCATGGAGTCAAGCGTCTGCCGCTTTGCGCCCGTTGCGGAACGGATGGTACCTTCCAGCGCATCGTCTGACATGGAGAGATAGTCGAGCACGGAGTATTCGAGCATCTGCTCATCGATATCTTTTTTGGAGCGACGCGATGAACCAATGGTGGCAGAAGCGTGCAGCGCTTCATAACCGGTTTCAGTAATGTGATAGACCTTGGCTCTTTTTATTTCGGCAGCCAGCGGCAGCATACTGCGGAAGACATCTCCAATGGGGGCCAGATAATATTGCGAGATCCACTGCCCCAGCTTCATCAGGTCTTCATCGAGCACCGGCTCCGTATCCAGCACTTGAAGGACTGTTTTTGCCTGCATGGAGGGTGTGCGATCATGTAGCGCCATTACCACGCCAGACAAACGCTCAGCGCGGAAGGGGACCAGCACTCGGCCGCCAATGACCGGCTGCTGCTCGGCAAGCTTATAGGTAAACGCCATGTCCAGCGGAACTGGCAGAGCGACGTCGCAAAAAGTGGGCATCAACATTCTAGATTGTAAGGGAAGCGGTTGAATTTGGGAGCGAAGCGATTCAGATCAAAGCAGGGCTGCCAGGAATCTGCCTTCAAGCATGTGGGTGGAATGAGCTTTGGTTCTGCGTGGATTGTCATGTCTCCCAAACAAAATGAATA
The DNA here is from genome assembly GCA_035653315.1 of Candidatus Angelobacter sp. Taxonomy (GTDB): domain Bacteria; phylum Acidobacteriota; class Terriglobia; order Terriglobales; family Acidobacteriaceae; genus Angelobacter. The sequence goes on along the minus strand of DASRCD010000287.1, from coordinate 8,788 downwards.
ATCATTGGGACGGCAGTGCAAAGATGGGAATCCATCAAAAATAATTTTATTTGCTATTGATTCGCCAGCGAATATATGGCAAAGTATCTTTGCTCTTGCTTTTCTCTCGGCCTCCCGCCGCTGACCGGCGGCGGGGGTTTTTTAATTCGGAAATTGGGAATCGGGTGATCTGGTGTGCAGGCGGTCGCCTGCAATTCAAGATCAGAACTCATCATCCAACAGAGCTAATTGTCGAACCAGAGCCAATCATCGGATCAGAGAAAGCATCTAGCTGAAATCTTCAAAGAAACTTCTTGAAATTGAATTGTTCTGTAGCACGAGGGGGTGCCAATGCTGCACAGTGTTGCTACTTTAATTTTTCGGGATTTGCACTTATGTATTCCAGTGCTTTTTCGGCCATTTGGCGTTCGCCGTTGTAGCTCAGTTTAGCCGGAGCATCGGAAAGGGGCATCCAGTAGGCGCGGCGCACTTCATGCTTCATGTCCTCTGTAATGTCGCCGATCTCGCCCGACTGATATTTGGTGAGAAAGAAGGAAACCACTTTGAAAACCTTTTCATTGCCGGCCCATTTGCGCACATACACATATTTAACGTCGCCCAACTTGGCGATGAGAGTGGTGCGTAGACCGGTTTCCTCAAGGACTTCACGCAGGGCGGTGTCAGGCGGTTTTTCACCGGCGTCGATATTGCCCTTGGGAAGGGCAGCCACATCTCTGCGATCTTCCGGCTCGCCTTCCCGGCCCGGTTCAATCACCGCTACCCACCATTGTTTTTGCATGTGGCGCAATACCAGCGCGCCGGCTGAAAATTCACGAAGCATTGTTTTAGGATGAAAAATTGCAGTTATAGGCCCAGTCAGGGCCACTTTTGAGGTTACCAAGGTTACTGTAAATTGTGCCATCCACTGCAAAATAATGGAAAACTATCGGTAAAGATGCCGCGTTTAAGTTACTGTGCAACATTTGCCGGAAAGCAGCATCTTAGGATATAGGCACATTTGGCTGCACGGCATAGCCAACTGAGGAGCGGCCAGTGAAGAATCCGCTGAACGGAATTGTGCGGTCAGTACGGGCGCTGGGGCGCGAACTTGTCCGCCAGCAGGCTGCTCCCGAGAAACCGGCCGAAGCCCCAAAAATCCCCAAAGTAGGAATCGCACTGGGCGGTGGGTTTGCCCGTGGGCTGGCGCATATTGGCGTGCTGAAAGTCTTTGAAGAAGAGAAGATCCCGGTCAATTTTATTGCAGGAACCAGTGTTGGCTCCGTAATTGGCGCAGCGTATGCCAGCGGTATTTCCGCCAAAGAACTGGAGGAATTGGCCGCACTAGTGCGGTTCAAGGATTTCTCCCGCTGGACATTCTCCCGCTTTGGCCTTTTCAGCAATGACAAAATGGCCATTTTCCTGCGCAAGGTACTGCGCTGCAAGACATTTGAAGAGCTGCAAATTCCGCTGGCCATTGCCGCCACCGATATTGTTACGGGCGAGGCGGCTGTTTTTACCAAAGGCGACCTTGTGGACCCGGTGCGCGCAAGCTGCGCTTATCCGGGAATGTTTCAGCCGGTGAAAGTGGGTGGACGCCTTTTAGTGGACGGGCTGCTGGCCCATTCTGTTCCCGCTATGCCGTTGCGTGATCTGGGCGCGGAGCGCGTGGTCTCTGTTTATCTGGCGGGGCATTGGGTGAAACCAGGCGGTCCAAGGCATGTATTTGATGTGATTGGGCAGTGTTTTTCCATTGCCCAGGACAACATGTGCGGTCCCTGGAAGGCCGCTTCTGACGTGATTCTGCAACCCGAGATTGGCGCCTTTGCCTATGATGATTTTATCCGCGCCAAAGAGTTGATCATGGCGGGTGAAGTTGCGGCGCGCGCGGCAATCCCGCAAATCCGCGAATGGCTGCCTGCCGTTCCTGCCAAAGCCGCAACAGCCATGCCCCAAGACCAGCAGGCATGGCAACCTGCAAGCGCGCCAGCACAAAGCTAAATCAAGCTGAATGGAAAGTGCGTAAGAAGATCGCCTTCAGGTGAAAGAATTTCAATCACAATCCTGTCCGTAATCGGAAGTTCCCCCGCATTGACGGAGATGCGGTAAACGCGTTCATCATAGGGCACGTCAGCCGGAACGCCAATCATCTCAACGGATTCCGGTGTAATCTCATGTTTTTCCAGCCCGTTATAGGCTTTTACGCGGAACCTAAGATGAAGCAGCAGTTGCTCCGGATTCTCCGGAACATTCACGGTAAGTGACGGGCCTTCCAACACAATCTTCTTGAGAGATGCGGTAATGCGAAAGTTAAAGTGCCGGGGAAATTTTTTGACAGGGGTCCCATTCGCGGTAATAAGGCTGACCCTGTCACCTTGAGGAACCTGACGGTCGCCTTCAATTTCCGGGCATTCCACCAGTCCCATCAGCGAGAGATGCGCGCCTGAAGGCCTGAGCGTGATTACGTCATATCCGGCGGGAAGTGATGAGCGCAGAGCCGGGCCGCTTTTAGGCGGATTGCCGGCCACAGCCATGATGCTGCAAAGCACGGCAAAAAGCGCAAGCCGGTCGATTCGGAGGGAACGCAACTTCATAAGCGACGATCAATTCATGTATCTGGCGCAGGCAGGGCACGCCGTGATACACAAGAAGCTCCACCAATTGAGAGAAGGGTAACGAGAAAAAAGATGCTTCGCCTGCTCTGTTTTACTGCCCACCCTGATGATGAAGCCGGAGGCTTTGGCGGCACACTTTTGCGCTATGCGGAACGCGGCGTGGAAACCCATGTTGTCTGCCTTACGCCCGGACAGGCCGCCACGCACCGCGGCGGCGCAAAATCTGAAGACGAGCTTTCCGCCATGCGCCGGAAAGAGTTTGAAGCCGCTGCAAAGCTGCTGAAGGTCAGCCACGGCACGGTGCTTAATTATCCTGACGGCAAACTTGACCGCCAGAATTTTTACGCAGTGGTGGAAGACCTGACGCAGCGCGTGCGCGAGATCCGCCCGCATGTGGTAATGACCATGGGAACCGAGGGGGCAATTACGGCGCATCCTGATCATTCCATGGTTTCCATTTTCGGCACTATGGCTTATCACTGGGCCGGACGCACGAACCGCTTTCCTGAACAACTGCAGAATGGCTTGCAGCCGCACCGCGCGCAAAAGCTTTATTACGCCAGTGCCTTGTTCACCATGCCGGAACGGCAGCCGGTCTCATTGGCACCTACCACCACCGTCGTTGATCTGGAACCGCACGAAATTGAAGCCAAGATTGCCGCGTTCAAACTGCACACATCGCAACAGCCGCTGTTTGGGTTCTTTGAAGAGACGATCCGGCACCGCAGAAAGATGGAAGTATTTCATCTGGCCAATCGGTCAGTGCCTTGCAAAGCGGAAGCTGAAACTGATTTGTTTGCGGGAGTGGAAGAGTGATGGGAAATCTGGTGATCGGATGATCGCCGTGATGGGGTGATCGGAATGCAAACCCATGGTGAAGGCGCGCAGAATAAACGGAAAGGCTTACCGCGGATTAAAAGCAAAAACTCATCGCTGACCGGCATGAAATGGCATTGATCAGAAAGTCTCCAAAAACTTTCAACTGCAAAAAGCTATACCCGCAACAAATGCACGTAATGCTAATTGCCAGCGATAGCTTTTGCCAGTCTGGGCTGATTTCTGCTAGCTGCCAGTTGCTAGCTGCAAGTTGCTCTACTTCGCCAGCGGTTTGATGATATCGCTGAGAATGTCGGGTTTGGATTCATCACGCACAAGATGCGCGTACTTCTCGCCCTCATGATAGTCAATTACATGGGTCTTGAAATAATCACCATTCATGACCAGCAATTCCAGGTTAGGTCCGTTGCCTTTTGCGGCATTAATGGCGTCATGCAGAATGTCAGGATTATATTTGCGGCCGTTCACCGCCACCAGCACCGTTCCCGGCGCAATGCCGGCTTTCCATGCGGGGCTGTTCATGATCACGTCGTGAATGTCGCCTTTATCGTCAAGTGAAAGCCCAATGGAAAACCGCACGTCAATTTCATTGCGGGCTTTTTCCATGGCTTTGGTGAACTCGCTTGGTTCTTCGTTGTACACCAGCTTCCAGCCGCCGTTAATAATGCCGCCCAGCGGAGCGCCGGGACCATAAGTGTCCAGCCGGTCGCGTAGAAATTTTTTCCAGTCGTAGGGCGTTACCTGATTGAGCGTGGCAACAACATCATCAAAGGTATAGGGAATGACTTTGGGCGGAGTATTGCCGCCGCCATGAAAGATGCGGCTGAAATCATTCAACGATTTCTGCCCATTCGTCTGCTGGCGTATGATCGTGTCCGCTTCCAGCCAGATCAGAAAGCCTTCAGTGTAATAATCCACGCCGCGGCGCCAGCTTTCAAACTCAGGCAACGCGCTGTAAAGAAGCTGGGCGGCATCGGCGGTGTCCTGCAACGGACGCCATGAACGCCCCGGAGTGTGGTCCAGCACAGCCGCAAGGTCGGCGGTTTCATCCAGGAACTGCTGTTTGTTCCAAAGTCCGGTTCGCGCCGCCAGAATATCTCCCCAGTAATCCGTCATGCCTTCATAGACCCACAACAGGTCGCCTTCCATGGGCTTCTGGTAATCGGGCGTTGCCAGCCCTTTAGGACGCCGATACTTGCCATTCCACGAATGCGTCATCTCATGCGGCAGCAGACTTCCGGCAAGCCAGCGTTCGTCATCGTCAATCATGGTGCGCTCGCCTACCCGATCATCGCTGGACTCATGATGTTCCAGGCCAAAGTGTGCAGTATGATCGCTGAGCGTCAGCAGGAAATGGTATTCGCGATAATGCCGTGCGTTGAAGAGCGCTCCGGTTTCAGCGATCAGGCGTTTATAAGCGGCAATGGTTTCCGGCGGCATCTGCAAGGCCGCTTCGCCATCGGCAACTTCGTCAATGTAATGCTGGATTGGGCCTTCCGGCGTAAGTGGAATGCGGCGGAAGTGCAGGCCGGTGAGCACTGGGGAATCCACCAGCGTGGTCAATGAAACCTGTTTGAAATTGATTTGTCCGCCATCTTCGCCAGAGACAGGTAATGCCGTCCCATATTTCCATCCTGGAGGCAGCCTCAGGGAAGCCACAACCGGAATATCATCCGTGGGTTTGCCCAGAACATAGAGTACCAACTGATTCCAACTCACAATGTTGAGTTGCGTGGTGGCAGAAGCGCCGGAAGAAAAGCCTTCCGGCGGAGCAGGCATCACCAGGTCCAGACGTGCTTCCAGCGTGTTTACGCCTGCCGGAACAGCCACATTGAAAGCAAACATCTCATCCAGGTCGCGACGCCAGGTCAGCCGCTGGCCGTTGGCAAAAAACTCCAGGCCGGTAAGGTCGGTAATCGGGCCGGTGGGACCGTGCTCGCCGGGAATCCATTTGGGGAACACCAGCTTCACCGCGCCGCCTGCCACGGGAATCTGCAATTGAGCATGCAGTATTTTTTGCGGCGCCTGCGTGGCATCTACCACCAGTTTGATTGGCTGGGCCGGGGCCGCGCTGGATGCAGGTTGAGGATGGCGCTTTTGCGCGAAAGAAAATGCGCTGGCAAAAATAACGAACAGGGCTATCCGTTGGTACACAGTGGTCATAGGCTGGCTCTTCTCCCGGTGTGCGCACCAAGAGTAAAGCGCAGAGAGGAGCCAGCGCAAGCCTGACTGGACCCGTTAAAATCGGGACCTGTATGCCGCGATTCAGTATATTTGTAACGTTTGGGCCGGGCTAGATACTTGCCATGTGGGAATCAGCCGAAAAAGCCCTCAACAACCGGTTGATTTTAGTGGCGGCCTGTTTGATTTCCAGGCATCGTTCAGCATCCTGTTGTGAAGCATACTTTGCCAATAGCTCTGCTTGTGCCATAACTACAGCTAACTGATTATTTACGGAATGAATTAAATCTTTGGACGACATGATTGCAGTACTCACCGCAGCTAGTATGATCCAGAGTTCAAGAAAATGCTAAAGAGTTGAAAAAAATTTCCGAAAATAAGAATTCAGCGCTGAATGTGAAGCAACCCGCCGATGCGCCGAGGCGTGTCAGGCCAGACAAGAAGGAGTATTCCAAAACAGGACTTACTTCTTCTTTCGAGACGGCTGTTTTTCGTCCGGCTGAGCGCCTGTTACGCTGGCCATAACCTGGTCGAAAGCATCTTTGGCCGTCATCTCTTTGCTGCGGCTTTTGTTCTGGCGATATTTATGTTCGCTGTTGCAGGTCCGGCAGCGCGTCTTGAGCACCTCTTCACCCATCATTGAGACAACGGAATGGTCGGTTGTGCGCTTGCACCGGGAACAATGGTCGTCAATGTCGTCGCCCAGTCGCATAATTGCTCTCCTTAGGTTGTTTTGCCTATTTTGACGCGAAAGCAGGGTCGCTGTCTTGTGGTTTGTGATTAAATCTTTATCGTGCCTCTCCAGCAGCGCGGAAAATTTATAACCTTTGAAGGTCTGGACGGCGTGGGCAAGTCCACGCAATTGCAGAACCTTGCCCTTTATCTGCGCGAACGCGGCATTGACGTGGTCACCACGCGCGAACCCGGCGGCACAGCTCTGGGAGAGAAACTGCGGGCCGTCCTGCTCAGTTCACGCACCGCAGATCTTTCACCGCTGGCGGAACTGGCGCTGATGTTTGCCGATCGCTCCCAGCATATCGACGAACAAATTCTTCCCGCCTTAAAGCGCGGGCAGTGGGTGCTATGCGACCGCTTTACCGACTCCAGTGAAGCTTACCAGGGCGGCGGCCGCGAACTGGGTAGTGAAACCGTATTGCAGCTCCATAAGCTTTTGTGCCGCAATTTCCAGCCCGATCTCACAATTCTGATGGTTTCTGACGTAGCCCGCACCGTGGCCCGCGCCCGCCGCCGCAATGCCGAGCAATTTAAACAAACGGAAGAAGACGAAAACCGTTTTGAGAAAGAAAGCCGCGCCTTTTATGAACGCGTCCTTGCTGGATATATGGCAATAGCCGCAAGAGAGCCGCAGAGAATCGCGCAGGTTGAAGCCGCAGAGCCGATTGCCAAGGTGCAAAAGAAGATTGTGAAAATTGTGGAAGAGCGGCTACCGGTAAAGAAATAGACAAACCGCGTTCCGGGACAGTTGTTCCAGTACTAAGTAAAAAGAGAGCACTTCTTTGTCTTAGATCGCCAACTCAGGGCTGCTGGTGATCATCTTCAGTATTAACGTTCATCCTTTGTTCCCCCACAGAGGTCCAGTTGAATTCGAAATCCTTATTTTCTCCGCTTGTTTTACTCGTTATAAGTTTTCTCGTCATTGGCTGTGGTTCAGTTTCTTCAAATTCATCCTCCGCGCCTACACCCACGCCAACTCCTGGAGTTCCATCACCTACGCCCACTCCAAGCCCGACCCCAGTCGCTACACCTACCCCAAGCCCCACGCCAACACCAACGCCCTCTTCTGCCGCTATAACCGGCAAGGTGGTTGATCCTTCTGGCGCTCCGGTTAAGGGTACTGTAATCGTTTCACTGGAGGCTGAGACAGGTGATTACACGATTTTGAAGCAAACCAATGCTGACGCGCAGGGAAATTTTCATTTTGATAATGTCCCTCCGGTTCCTGCAGGCCAGGATAGTTATGCCATTGTCGTATCTGCCCGAGAGGCGACTGGAAGCTTTTTTACTCCAGCCATACTTCTGCCGGGCGGCGGAAACTTTGGAGCAGGAGACCCAATCATTCCAGGGACCAACGTCGGGACAATTGGGCTTCGCTTCACCACGCAGGGTGATATTGAAGGCAATGTGACCTCCACCGATTCAACGCAGAAAATACCCGTGCCGATCCATGTCACACTTGGGCCGCTGGGAATTTTCACCCGTGATTTTGTTTTTCAATACCCGTTAATCGGCGCGCCTGGAGGTTTTGATACGGCTGCTGGTCCTACATGTCCTGCGGGAACAGCATGTGCTGCCTATCAACTCAGCACTGTACCAACCGATCCCGCTGACGAAGCGGTGTTCAACAAGAATGGATATACCTTTGGGCCAACACAATCGGGCGCAAACTTTGACATTTTCCTGAGTGCCACGTCGCACCTTAACGGAAAGCCGACTTGTAACCCTCAAACAGTTGAGGTTTTTGCCAATGACTTGAAAGCCGATTCACCCAATCCGGCCAGCCCGGCTGCATTTACTTCTTGCCAGTAAACATTCAACGAAGAGGCCTGTAGCCCAGGCTTCTTCTTGAAAATTTCGGGGAACAAATGGCTCGTTCAAGGCTTTCCAGCAGAATGAGCCAGATTTGTCTTGAGCTACCGTGTGTGAACTGAACCACCCAAGCACTCTCTGTTCAAACTCATCATGCGCCGCGGTCCAGGCCATGGTGTGCCCGGCGTGCGGCACCAGCCAAAGCTGTACGTGATCGGGAGCGGCCGCAGCCAGGATTCTGGAATGTACGGGCGCAATGTTCCTGTCGTTCTCGCCGTGAATCAGCAGAACCGGAATTGTCGAATGAGTAAGGGCTTCCAGAGGACTTGGCTTCAACAACTCAACGTTGTATCGAAGGCGTGCGTACAACACAGCCGACCAGATTACAGGCCGTCCGAGAGTGTAGCCAAACCAGGGGCCAAGATGCAGCGGGCCGGAAACGCGCTCATAACTCATGGCATGCGCGGTAGAGAAAGGACTTTCCGCGACAATGGCGCAATAACGTTTCTCAGCGGCCAAAGACTGCAATATCAGCGCGGCGCCATACGACTCACCAAAACCGTAGATACAGCGCGGCGGATCATTCTCAAACATCCATGAAACCCAGCGATGAATGTCATCGGATTCTTTTA
>DASRCD010000286.1:0-10354 GCA_035653315.1 Candidatus Angelobacter sp. | reverse complement strand
CACATTGCCCCTATCAGCCAGTTTATAACTGACATGCAGAACAATACCCTGCCTGCTTTCGCCTATGTTGAAGCGGATTTCGGCCATGGCGACGAACATCCCGGATCGGGGCAGTCAATTCTTGCCGGTCAGGCACAGATTTCCAATCTTGTTAATACGCTGATGGCCAGCCCATCCTGGTCAGATTCCGCGCTGTTCTTCAGCTTTGACGAAGGCGGCGGTCCTTATGATCACGTGCCGCCAGTGCCTGGGCATACAAACCAGAACACCAGTGCTTCGTTGGCATCGGTTGAAGGCGACATCGCTCCGATTGCCGTGAACCCGGATACATTCCTTCCCTGCCAGCCCACCACGGCGGGTGTTTTTACCAATCATTGTGATCTGCGTCCCAACAGTCCGGGCGCAAATCCGGCCGATGCCGCTGCTTCTGACCATTCCGGCTTCGGCGCGCAACTCGGATTCCGTGTGCCCAACTTTATTGTCTCGCCCTTTGCGCGACGTCATTATGTAGGCCACACAGCCATGGACCACACGGCGATTATGCACTTTGTGGAAGAGCGGTTCAGCCTGCCCGCGCTCACCAAACGCGATGCGGCGCAACCCAGCCTGCTCGACTTCTTTGATTTTACTGGCAAGCCTTGGGCCACACCTCCCACGGGAATTCCAACACCGCCCGGAGTGGGTTCAACGTGCCATCCAACAACAATGCAGTAAAGCAAATTGAGCGGTGAATTATAGGCGGCGTTCTCAAGCCATGCGCATCATTATTGATATTGAGACGCCGCCGTATCTTTTAGAGTGGCGGCAAAAGATTGAATGGCTTCCAAGTAGCCTGGAACCATATCCATTTCATTATGGTCAGCATTTACAGCCCAAAAGGAATATTTGGGCGCATTGGCCAGATCAAACATCCTTTGTCCATGCCAGAAGCCGATCACGGAATCGCCACGGCTGTGCATGATCAGCACAGGGCTGTGAATATGGCGGATGTTTTTGGCATTGGGAAATTTATCAAAAGGGAGCAGCGGGATTCGCGTAAGCACGCGGAAGGCGGAGACAAACGGGCTTTGCAGAATCACTCCGGCGGAAGGCCTGCGCGCAGCAATGTAGGTTGCAGGCCCGGTGCCCACGGAACGCCCGAAGATAATGATGTGATCGGGCGGCGTCCTTAAGTTGAGCGCCAGAAAGTCATAAGCGGCGGCTTCATCCTGGTAAGCTGCCTGTTCGCTCGGCTTGCCTTCACTCGTGCCGTAACCTTCATAATCATAGGCAAAGACGCTGAAGCCGGCATGGCGCAGGTCTTCCAGCCATGGGCGGTCATCCCCAAGGTCTTCGGCATTGCCATGGCTTACCAGCAAAGTGAACCGGGCCTCTGGATTCGGCAGATAAACGGCAGAAATTTTCTTTCCAGAAGCAGTGGTGATTTTGAGTATGTTGGAAGAGTCGCGGTAAGACGAATGGTGCGGCAAAAAGATCATGCCGTCTGAGAAAAAGTAGGCAAAAAGCAGAAAGCCAAGATAAAGGGCTGCTATGACCAGGAGCATGCGTTGCACTAGCTTTCTCACCTGAAGATCATAGCCCAGCCCGCAAAGGCTTTCCGCTTTAGATAGATAGACCTATCTTTTCACTGCCGACATCTTGGCATGGGCCGCCGCAGCCTGTTTCTGTTCAGGCGTAGGCGCGGGCGGCTCAGCAACAAGAGTTTTCAATCCCAGTTCCCGGCGCAGTTCGGCTTCCAATCTGGCGGTTATGTCGCGATTTTCTCTTAGAAACTGCTTTACGTTCTCACGTCCCTGGCCAATGCGTTCACCTTTATAACTGAACCATGCGCCGGATTTCTCAACCAGCTCTTTGTTGACGCCTAAATCCAGCAGATCGCCTTCGCGGGAAATGCCCTCGCCATACATGATGTCAAACTCAGCCTCACGGAAAGGCGCAGCGGTCTTGTTTTTCACCACTTTAATTTTTGTCCGATTGCCAACCACCATGTCACCATCTTTAATAGCGGCGATGCGGCGGATATCTACTCGAACCGAAGAATAAAACTTGAGTGCCCGGCCGCCTGTGGTGGTTTCAGGGTTTCCAAACATCACGCCGATTTTTTCTCTGATCTGGTTAATGAAAACCAGACAGGTCCGCGACTTGGAGACGATGCCGGTCAGCTTGCGAAGCGCCTGGGACATTAAGCGGGCCTGCAGACCCATGTGGCTATCGCCCATCTCTCCTTCTAATTCAGCTTTTGGAACCAGGGCCGCCACAGAGTCCACAATCAGCACATCAATTGCATTGGAGCGGACAAGAGCTTCGGCAATTTCCAGGGCTTGTTCACCATAATCAGGCTGGGCGACGAGCAGGTTATCCACGTCCACGCCTAATTTTTTGGCATAAATAGGATCAAGGGCGTGCTCGGCATCCACAAAAGCAGCCATGCCACCGGTCTTCTGGGCTTCTGCCACTACCTGAAGTGCAACTGTAGTTTTGCCGCTGGATTCCGGTCCAAAAATCTCAACCACACGGCCGCGCGGGAACCCACCTACACCCAGGGCCGCGTCAAAGGAAATGGAGCCCGTAGAGATAACGGAGATGGGAACAATGGCCTCCTTGTTTCCCAGCCGCATGATCGATCCTTTGCCGAACTGCTTTTCTATTTGTGAGAGAGCCAGATCAATCGCCTTGTTTTTTTCCTGTCTTTCGTCGGCCATGCTTTTCTCCGTGCGGCAGGTCTGCTTCTTTGTGAGCGACTCTTTGCCTGAATTGTGGATGGAATGAACTTCTGAAATATTTATAACATACAGCGAATAAAAGGGGAATTTTATTTGCCTGAAATGAAAAAACCTCCCAGGTCATGAGCCAGGACCTGGGAGGGGAGACAACGGGAACAACTTTTTACCAGTATTTAAGGGAGACGGAATCGAGCCAGGTGTTATAAGCCGCGTGGTTTGCCTTCATGTCCATCTGGAAAGCCACGTTCAGTTCGTTCACGCTGGAGGCCCTGCCGGTATAGGTCCGGTTTACGTAGTGGGTAACACCGTCATACGTCAGTGAAACATAGGTCAGCGTGGTAGCCGTGCGCTTGAACTGCCAAGTCAGGTGGTGCCATTTGAAAGCTGTAGGCATGCTGCAAGGGATACCGGTGGAAAGCCAGTTGCCCTGCACATTTCCCCAGACGTCCCAGTGGCCAGCGGCGATATTGCATTGGGTGCCGAAGATCCAGCGCATCTTGCCATTGGCTTGGTTATTGTCAAATTCAAGGGCTTGGGCATTCTGTGGCGTCTTGATGTAGAAGTACACGTCGTAGGTGAGGTTGGTGGCGCTGTTCACTGCTCCGAGCTGCTTCCACCACAATGCGTCTGCGTAAGGGGCGCTGCTGGCGATATAAAAAACTCTGGAATTACCGCTCATGGTTGGCGTGGTGACGCCAGCTGCCGTGCTGATGGTCGACTTTGGGCCGTTGCCGTTGGCTCCGGCACAGGTTGTGCAACTTTCCCAACCGGACATTCTCTGTATCTGTGATTTCACTGTCTGGGCGGATAGACGAAGGGACGCGGCGGACAGGGTGAACAGTGCAATCACGAGAATGGCCAAGGTTTTTGTTTTGTTTGTTACCATCACTAACTTTTACTCCAGGGGATTGTTTTTGTTTTCGGCCGCGATTACTGCGACGAAGGTGGAGATTAACGACGCATCTACTCTGCTTCAACTCTTTTCAGCCCGCATTTTGAGAAAGTCAAAATGCCGAACTACTAGGTGATTAAGGCGAATTTGTAACACTCAAAATGAAGATGGGCGGCCTGATGGCCGCCCATTCCGGTTTTCTCTGTTTCAGAAGGTTAACTATCGTGACACGAGCTAATTGTGCTTCTTCTCTGGATTAGAGCTCCCTTAGTTCTACCAGTAGGTGAGGGAAACCTTGTCCAGCCAGGTGGAATAAGCGTGCATGGAGGAGTCGCCATCCATCTGGAAGGCCACATTCAGTTCATGAACGGAGGAAGAACCAGCGGGATAGCTGCGGTTTACGTAATGGGTAACGCCGTCATACGTGAAGCCCACAAAGACCACGTTGGTGCTTGTGCGCTGGAATTCCCAGGTCAAATGGTGCCAGGTAAAGGCTGTTGGAGCTGAGCAGGCGATGCCGGTTGAGATCCAGTTGCCAGCGGCATTGCCCCAAACATCCCAATGGCCGCCCTTGATGTTGCACTGGGTGCCATAGATGAATTTGTGAGCGCCATTCGATTGGTTATTGTCGAATTCCAGGGCTTGCGCTACGCCCGGATTGGTGATGTAGAAATACACGTCATATTTCAGGTTGGTAACGGTATCCACCGCGCCAAGCTGTTTCCACCACAATGCATCTGAGTATGGCTTCGTACCGCTGATGCTGAACATTGCCGCTGCGCCGTCCAGAGAGGGGGAAGCCTGATTTTCCGTCATGGAATAGATGGCTACCGGGCCATTGGCACCAGCGCCGGCACAGACTGTGCAGCTTTCCCATGCGGGCATCTGCTGAATGCTGCTTTTGGTGACTGCGTTAGTTGGGGGAGCAGGCAAGCCGGGAGCTGTGGGTGTTGGAGTGGGCGTTGGGGCTGGGGCAGAGCCGCCAACAGTAAGTGCTAAAGGCGTCTTGAACACGGCGCCGGTTGAATCCCATGCCTGAACTACCACATTGTGATTGCCGGCCGACATAGTCACAGAGGTGTTCAGCGAACTTGCGGAAACTAAATAAACGCTTATGTTGTCCACGTAGATTCTCATCGCGGTAATCGGATGAGTGGATGATGCAGAGGCGACGAAGTGGACCGGAGATCCCGACGTGGATCCCGCAGTGGGGGAAGTCACTGTTACACCTGCGAAGGCTGCGGAAGCCAGAATGGTTGTCGTGATCAGTAGTCGAAAAGCGTTTTTCACTGCGTACTCCTTCAGAGCTAGGGTTGCTGTTCTTGAGGATTGAAAGGTACGAGTTGATCTACTCTGGATACATCGGGAGACCACTTAATTGAATAAGAAAAGACCCTTAAGCAGGTACTAGAGCGGGAAAATAGGGGAAAGCCGCGTAAATATTGGCGACAAATGTAACGTATTCTGGAGTACTAAGTGGTTTTTAGGAAGAAATTGTAAGCTCCACAACTAAGTGCCTGTGTAAAACTTTGTCCATTTACGCCACAGAATCTTTAATGGTAGCAATAACTTTTTCCTGTTTATAAAGCCGAACTGCCTGAGAAATTGCGGGTAAACGATGCACTTTGTGGATCAGGAAAAGCGGGCGGCGGCGCACTTCGTCATAGATGCGGCCAATGTATTCGCCCAGCAGCCCAACGCAGATCAACTGAATGCTGCCAAGATAGAGAATCGCCAACAGTGTCCCGATGTGGCCAAAGCCAGGAATAATCCCAAAAAATCTTTGATGGAAAACCGTGTTTCCAATCGCCACAATGGAAAGAAACAAAGTGAACGCCAGTGACATTCCGCCAAGGGCCATTCCCACGCGAAGCGGCTTATAGCTGAAGCTGAAAATTGCATCCATTGCATACTTGAAAAGCTTCAGGAATGTCTGCTTTGGCTCGCCGGCAGCGCGGTCAGCGCGCTCGTAATAAACAAAAGAAGTTGGGAAGCCTACCCAGGCACGCAGTCCGGGAAGATAACGGTTCCCTTCCTGGAGATTGATAATCGCGTCAGCAGCCTGACGGTCCAGCAAGCCGAAGATGCCGGCATTGAGCGGGATGGGGAAGTCAGAAATCAGCCCCATCAGCTTGTAAAAGAGCGGAAACATCTTGCCGCGAATTCCTCTTTCGGCGCGGCTGGTGCGTTCGGCAATCACAACTTTAGCGCCGCTTTTCCATGCTTCCACCAGGCGTGGCAAAACTTCCGGAGGGTCCTGGAAATCGCCATCCATGAGCATGATGGCATCGCCGCTGGCTGTTTGCAGGCCGGCGGTAAGAGCGGGTTGATGTCCAAAGTTACGGGAAAATTCGACAACGGTGACGCGAGAGTCGCGCTTTTGAATGTCCAGCAGCAGGGAAAGCGATTGGTCCCTGCTGCCGTCATTCACATAAACAATTTCCCAATCAGGCTGGATGGAGTCGAGAACTGCACTTACTGCAGCATGGAATGCCGGAATGTTTTCTTGCTCGTTATAAATTGGCACTACAACTGAAAGCATGGCCCACCCCGGATTCCAGTATTCGCAAACTGTTCTGTTATGGAACAGAGCAGCAGGTTTATTCAAAGATGCCAGTTTCCCTTTCTACGCTGCCTCATTTGTTTTGGCGGCAGCCTTAAGAGAAGTTTTAATAGCAACCGCGTCCTTGCCCACAACGTCAGGACGGCCAACGCTGTAGTAGTTCAGCCCTGCGGCTTCCATATCCGCGGGTTTGAAGAGATTGCGTCCGTCCACAACAATGGGATAGTGCAACAGGCTCTTCATGCGGTTGAGGTCCAGGGCCGCAAAGTCTTCCCATTCCGTCAGCACCAGGCAGGCATCGGCGCCTTCCAGCGCTTCATACGGGCCTGTGGCAAATTTAACCGCGCTATTGGGCCCGAATTCCTGCGCGGCACGATCCATGGCAGCCGGATCGTAAGCCACAACGCAGCATCCTTCCTTAAGCAGGGCATGAATAATGGCGACAGCGGGTGATTCGCGGAGATCGTCAGTGCCGTTCTTAAAGGCCAGACCCAGCACCGCGAGTTTCTTGCCTTTTAAAGTCCACAATGCCTTGCGAACTTTGCGCAGAAAGCGGTTGCGCTGTTCTTCATTCACCCGGACAGTTTCATCCAGCAGGCCGAAGTGGCAGCCGTTTTCACGCGCCACAGAACGGAAGGCCAGCAAATCTTTCGGGAAGCAGGAACCACCGTACCCTACGCCGGGGGAGAGGAAGCGGCGTCCAATGCGTGAATCCGTGCCGATTCCTTCGCGAACCTGCTCTACATCGGCGCCCACAGCTTCACATACGCTGGCCACAGCATTGATAAAGGAAATCTTCATCGCCAGGAAAGCATTTGAGGCGTGCTTGATCAGCTCCGCGCTCTTGGCGCTGGTGCGAATCAGCCGGGCCTCAAACGGGCCGGTTACAGGACCGGGAATGGCATCGGGCTGCTTGAAATAGCTGCCATCCACCAGCGGAGCATAAGCCTGCGCCACCAGGTCACCACAACGCTCACTGTCAGCGCCAACCACAATGCGGTCAGGATAGAGAAAGTCGGCAACAGCCGTGCCTTCACGGAGAAATTCGGGATTGGAAGCAACATCAAACAGTTCCGCCGGCGCGCCATTCAGCAGCATGATTTTACGTACCCAGCTGTTGGTGTAAACCGGAACGGTGCTTTTTTCCACGACTACCTTATAGTCGTCAATGGCGCAGGCAATTCCCTGGGCCACGGATTCCACATAAGAAAGATCGGCATCGCCGTCATCCTTGGGAGGCGTTCCGACTGCAATAAAGATGACTTGGCTTTTGCGCACGGCATCGGCAAGGTCACCGGTGAAATCCAGGCGCTTGCCGCGATGGCGTTCAAGCAGTTCAGGAAGAAACTTCTCATGAATAGGACACTCGCCGCGCTGTAATGCCGCAAGCTTGTGTTCATCGTTATCAACCAGCAAAACGTCATGGCCCAACTCAGCGAAACAGGCACCCGCGACAAGGCCGACGTAACCCGATCCTACTACGGCAATCTTCATCCTAATTCCCCAGGGCAATATGAAATTTATGTATGTTCCGAATTGTTAAGAATTCAAGAACAGCTCACCTTCTTCGATGGCAGAACACCTGCTGAGGGATGTCAACTCTAAGTAAATCAAGCAGCCAACGTTTTGCTCAAAAACAGAATCAGAAGCTTGGAGTAGAGTTGCTGCTCCTTTGGAAAGGGCCTGAACTGTCGGTAGCCGCAACCGGACATGGGTAGGCAATTAATCATGATTCCCCAAAAAACTTCCTGCAGAAAAATTCTGCTTGTGTCGCTTTTAGCATTTTTGGCTTTCACGTTTCTCACCGGCTGCCAGGGTTTAGGCGTGACTGCGGCCGCACCAACACCAACGCCAGGGCCGAGTCCTACGCCGACTCCCGTTGCCACGATCGCTGCCGTCAACCACATCATTTTCATGATGCAGGAGAACCGCTCTTTTGACGCGTATTTCGGCAAGATTAATGACTATCGCGTATCGCAAGGACTGGGTCGCGATACAGACGATCTGGAAACAGACTTTACCAACCCAGCCGATGATGGCACCAAGGTAAGCACTTTCCATCTGCCTACCAGTTGCATCTTTAATACGACCGCGGCGTGGCTGGAATCGCATGGTGACGCAAACCGGTTCCAGATAGATGACAATGCACCGCTGTTGCTGGATGGCTTTGTTCACACCGGCGCCGGTCTGGCAACTTTTGACGGAGATCCGGATACAAAAGGCGTTCGCTCCATGGGCTACTATACCCAGAGCGACCTTCCTTCTCCTTACTGGGCTGCGACACAGTTTGCCACTTCCGATCGTTTTTACGCTCCCGCGCCGGTACAGACAGAAGATCAGCGCCTCTATTCCATGGCCGCCACCTCACAGGGGCTGGTCCATCCTCCACAGGACTCTAATACCCAGTTAACGGCAAAAACGATCTTTCAATTGCTGGATGCGGCGGGTATCTCATGGAAGATTTATTCAGTGGACCATCAGCCGGATGGAAAATTGATAACCACACTGCGCAACTTCCAGCCGTATGCCGCCACCAAAGAGGACCATATTGTTCCGTTTTCGCAATTCCTAACCGATGCGCAAAACGGCACGCTCCCCCAGTTCTCATATATTGAGCCGGGCTTTGCTTCCGGACGCGATGAGCATCCCGGCGTCAGCGATAATATCCAGACTGGAACAGCTTTTATGGCGTCCATCTTCAGCGCTCTCATTAACAGCCCTTCATGGAAAGACTCAGTGTTCTTCCAGACCTTTGACGAAGGCGGAGGGCTTTTTGACCACGTGAGCCCGATGATTGACGGACGGCCGATTCTTGAACTGTCAGTCGGGGCGAGCGGGCAGGCCATTGGTCCCGGCAAGTACACAACCGATGCCGCGATTATGCACGTGCCCAGCCCGGATGGAATCAAGCCGCGCGACCTGCTGCCCTCAGATCCGCCGGATGATTTCGTCCGCACCGGATTCCGTGTTCCGCTGCTGATTGTTTCTCCGTTCGCTAAAAAAGGGTTTGTTTCCCATACCCCCATGGATTACACCGCCATCCTCAAGTTTGTGGAAGAACGGTTCAATCTACCGGCTTTAAATGCCAGAGACGCGGCCCAGCCTCCTATGGATGAGTTTTTTGACTTTGCTAATTCACCCAACCTGAATCCAGGCACGCCTGTGGCGCAGCCAGTGAACAGCATTCCATGCAATGCGAATTTGGCTTCGCAACCTGGCAGCAGCAGCCCAACAACGCCTTAGCTCTGAAGAAATCTTCAGATTTAAATCTAAATTCAAGGGCCCCGATTTATTTCGGGGTCTTTTCTATGTCCTGAAAGCAGGGTGGTATGGAGCTGATATTCCATTTCATGCTGGCTCTGGCAATCATCGGAAGCCAGCAGAATGCTATGCAGGCTTCTCAGACTGCGCGCCCCGATAAAACGGGGGATGTAAGCAACACCGGCCTTTGCGGCGGCCCTGGTAATACCGGAAGGGCAACTGCTCCCTTGATGGTCGCCGTGTGGCAGGGGAATGTTCAGGACGTAAATAAGCTGTTGTTCGTGGGAAGCAAGCTCAACGCGCTATTTTCTGAAAACTGCACGGTCAGCGGGAAGAAAGCCACCACTACTCCACTGATTTATGCCATTCAAGCAAAGCAGGCGGCGAACCCCCATCCGCGAAGCCAGGGAATGGTGGAATTTCTGCTGGAACAGGGAGCTGATCCCAACCTTCATCCTGCGCAGGGCATGACGCCGCTGCAGATTGCCGCCTCCCTTGGCGATGTGGACTCTGTAAAAACTCTTCTGGTGCATGGCGCGAGGGCCGATGATCGGAATGAAGAAGGTGATACGGCGCTTTTAATCGCCGCCCGGCAAGCCAATGGCGCAGCGATGATTCAGCAATTGGTGGATTCGGGAGCGAACCTGCATGCGGTCAATAAATCCGGCGACAATGCCGTAATGCTGGCGGCCCAGCAGGATCAACTGGAAAACGTTAAGTATCTTGTGGGCCTTGAAGTGGAACCCTGCTTAAAGGACCATGACGGCAAAACAGCAATCGATTTGGCGCAGGAGAATAAGAAAGACGATCCCGCCAAGCAGGAGATTATTACGCTCCTGAAGACTAAGTGCGGCAGCTAGAGAAGATTTAGGGTAGGTGTAGACAGCCGTCCTCGGGTCGTGCCACCGTTATCCT
>DASRCD010000285.1:0-14766 GCA_035653315.1 Candidatus Angelobacter sp. | reverse complement strand
GCAACCCTGACTCAAATTGCCGCAATCCCTTTCCCAAGCAAAAGAGCGCCCAATAATATGGTGCAGTAGAGCACCGCCTTGCGAAGCACATTCACAGACAAGCCAAGTGAAACACGGGACCCAATGTACACTCCAACCAATCCGGACGGGACAAGCTGCGCAAGAGCTTTAAAATCGCAGCTTCCGGCGTGGATTCCTCCTGCGGTGGCCGAAAGGATCAATCCGAACACCAGATTCGTTCCCACCACCAAAGCAGGTGATAGCGCGGTCAGATTGAATAACATGACTGTTCCAAGAGCGCCCGCTCCGGCGGAGGAAAAGCCGGTTTCAATGCCCAGGATAAAACTGAGAGGCGAAAGCAGATATGTGCGTGATCTCCACCGCGTATTGGCAGTCACACCGTGAAGCAAGCTCAAACCGGCGGAAACAATCACAATCAATCCCACCGTAAAAAGAATCCAGGCTTCCGCTCCCCGCGTGTGCGCCCTCTTCAGCAGGAGTGCCCCGATGATCGCGCCGGGCAGTCCGCCATAAAGCAGATACGCCAGCGTGCGGAGATCAACTTTTCTGTGCCAGAAATATACGCCCGACCCTAGTATCTTTACACAGGTTGAAAAAAGAAGAGCAGTGGCGACAGCGGTCCGCGCCTGAAATCCGAGCAGGAAAATAAGGGCCGGCACCATCAGCGTGCCTCCTCCCACACCGGTGGCTCCAATGGCAAACCCTATCAACAGACCGATAACCACTTCCATCAAGGTCACTCTCAATAAAATCGGTAGATATATTACTGCGAATTCAACAAATCCGAAGGCTAGCAAGCAGTTAGTTTAAAACTATAACGATGAATAGTGTTTTTCCTTAATGTTCTAGTCAGAAAGAACTACAGCATATTCCCATAATGGGAAAGTATTCCAGAATGGGAAAATATTTCTGAGTGGCATATAACTCCGTTTGAGAAAGTTTAGCGATCTCTGATGAGCGGAAACGCCGATAGCAAGAATCCTAGAGATCATCCTTAAGCGTAAGTTTCCCCCGCAGTTTGATCTGTTCTACAGACTGACCTACAAGAATTTCAAATTCTCCCGGATCCATATGCCACTGCTTAAGATCAACGTCATAGTAAGAGAATGAGCGACGGTCAAGCTTTATCGTAACGTGCCGAGTTTCGCCAGGGCGCAGATGGATTTTCGCAAATCCTCTTAGCTCCTTGGCAGGGCGAGGGATTTTTGCGTGCTTGTCGCCGACGTAGATCTGCGCGACCTCATCTCCCTCACGCTTTCCCGTGTTGGTAATATCGAAGGATACGGTAGCGTTAGTTCCGGCGTGCGCCACAGCAAGATTATGGTAAACAAACGTAGTATAGGAAAGCCCGTAACCGAAAGGGAATAGTGGCTTAGTTCCATTATGTTCGTAGCCTCGATAACCCACGAACACCCCTTCTTTGTACACCACTTGTTTGGAATTATTGCTTGGATAGTAGCTATCGTATACGGGATTATCTTTCTCCTGGCGTTCAAAGGACACCGGCAGGCGTCCTGAAGGATTTACATCGCCAAAAATAATTTCCGCCAGGGCCGCTCCACCTTCCTGGCCGGGATACCACGTCTGCAAAACCACAGGAACTGAGTCCAGCCATGGAGTCATATCCACGGCTCCGCCTGCGGTGATCAAAAGCACCACATTTTTGTTAATCGCGGCAATCTGCTTTACCAACTCTTCCTGCCCTGGAGGCAAACGGAAAGTCCGATCAGCGCCTTCGCCTTCGCTGTTTGGATCAAAGCCTACGGCCAACACAACAACTTCCGCGCTTGCCGCCAATTTTTTTGCTTCAGTACTTACGACAGTGTCATGCTGCACGATCCCCAATTGCAATATGGATATCGGTTGGCGTGAGCGGCCGCGGTGTTCCAGTATGATTTTATGTGGCGTAGCGTCAAAGGAAAGAGTCGTCCACGGCACCATGGTCATTCCAGAGGTCCAATGATCAAAAATCAACTTATCATCTATATATAGGCGGAAGTAGCCGCCATCTTCACCGGTGGAGGCTATAAAAACATCATAAGATCCTGCATTTGTGGGAAGGTAATACCCGGTCCAGCGGTCAGACGCCGTGCCATCAGGAAAGGCAGTTCTGGAGTCGGGGCCGAAATCAATATGCTGCTCAGTTCGTGTTACCGTGGCAGGTCCTTTTAACTCAATTCCCTGAAAGTGTTCAGCTTGCAGTCCGTGCTGACCACCGGTCGCAGCGGTCATAAATTGAGTCGCTTCTGCCCATTCGTGCAGGGTAGGCAAGCCGGGAGCATAGAAAACCTTTCCTGGTTTGCCAAGATAATTGCTGAGGCCTTCAAGGAAGCTCACTGCATTGAAGGGATGCACACGCGCGCTGCCTCCTCCCACTGCGGCCGCGGGATACGCGTCCGGACCAATCATGGCGATCGACTTGATGGCTCTCTTATTTAATGGAAGCAAGCTGTTCTCATTCTTTAACAGCACCATGCTTTCTCGCGCAGTCTGGAGTGCAACATGGCGCCCTTGTTGGTTGTATCGGGGGACAGAGAGATCAAGCTGATCGTGGTCTAGCCAGCCGAACCGCATGCCGACGCGTAGAATACGGCGGACTTTATCGTCAATGGTTGCCATTGAGATTTTTCCCTGCTCAATCGCGGGCAGCAGGCTCTCTCGATTCATGTGGAGCGCGACCGGCATTTCCAAATCCAGCCCGGCATTCACTGCATCCAGGGTGCTGAAATTGGCAAACCAATCGGATACGAGCATGCCATCGAAGCCCCATTCTTTCTTCAGCACCTCATTGTTCAAATGGTTATTCTGTGCCATGTACTGCCCATTCGTCAGATTGTAGGAGTCCATCACAGCGCCGACGTGAGCCTCCTTCACCGCTGCCTCAAACACTGGCATATAAATTTCCCGCAATGTCCGTTCGTCAATCACGGAATCCACAGTATGCCGGGCAAATTCAGAATTGTTTCCCAGATAATGCTTAACAGTTGCGCTCACCCCCTGGGTTTGAACACCATTGATGAATCCAACAGCCATACGCGAAGCAAGGTATGGGTCTTCGCCAAAATATTCAAAGTTCCGGCCATTCCACGGTGAGCGATAAATATTGACACCAGGGGCCAGAAGAAAATGAACACCTTTAGCCCTCGCATCCCGGCCTAGTTCCGCTCCTACCTGTTGGGCAAGTGCTGGGTTCCAGGTGGCTGCGAGCGCAATCCCACCCGCTACCGTGGTGTCGGGGCCAAAGTTACGCACTCCGAACGGTCCATCCGCCATTTTGAAACGCGGCACATTGAGCCGGGGAACACCACGGGTGAAAAAACCATCCACTCCGCCAAGAAGATCAATCTTCTCCTCAACAGTCATCTTGCCCACAATTGCTTCGACCCGCGATTCAACGTCAGCAGACTCTACCTGTGGGTCAGGAGAATTTGTCTGTGCGAGCGCCAGAGTCGCCAGAAGTAGAACCAGTAGGGCGGTTCTAAGCGCAAGAGACACACGCGCAGTAGGACTAGTCAGGTTGTGCATTGGTCGGCTTCGGCTCCGATTTGTTATTTTTCGCGTTCAGCTATGACGGATGGTCGCGTTGATATTGCCTTGAGCACGAACAAGCTCTCGAACTAAAAAAATCATCACTTCAGCGGCAGTCTCTAATTTTGCTCAAGATGGATTTCCAGTATCTTGAGCCGTAACGACGGCAACTGTTATTGAATCTGAAGTCACCGAGTCTAAGAGCGCCATTCGGGCCGGCTCCAGGCCTCCTTCCATGTAAAGCTTCCGGAAATAGCGGTGACGCCGTTTTCCACTCGATGTTTTTGCAAGCGTCCCTGATGGGACGAGAACGATGTCGCCGGGCGTGAGTGATAAACCAAGGAAACATTTGCGGTAAATGATCGCCGCGAGATCCTTGAGATTCTCTGTGACAGGCGAGCGGACTTCTCCGACTAAAACCAGACGCTCCGTTCCCAACTGCTCGTCTGGTACACCAAAAGCGGCAAAGCAGCCTTCACGAAGGCCAGGTGTTGAAGCGAAAATACTTTCGAATGCGCTGGGATCAATTTTCTTGCCGTGAATCGTGATTCGCTCCCGCAACCGCCCAACCCAGAAGAGATGGCCGTTCCGGAGATAGCCGAGGTCTCCCGTGTGCAGCAATCCACCACGGAGTGCGCGACGCGTTTCGTGCGCATTCTGGTGATAACGGAGCATGCGTGACGGTGTATCAAGACATATTTCGCCCACATGGCCATCAGGAAGCACGCGGCCGCGAGGCGAGAGAATGCGGATGGTAAGAGTAGGATGAGCAATCCCTGCGCTCATCACGGTAATCTTTTCCCCAGCTTCTGCCGCTGACGACACTTGGGCAATCCCACGTTCATCGAACAGGCGGCGATCAATATGTTCGCACGGAGGCAATTCATTGACGCCGCTAAAAGTCGCTCCGCCGATATTTTCAGCGCAGCCAAAATTTGTCTTAAGAGCTTCTCGTCTTACACCCAGATGCGCGAATCGCGAATAAAACGCGTCGATGGTTTCCGCATGAATTCGCTCGGCAGCATTCCAGAATCCGCGAATACGGTCCAGGCGTACGCCGGCCAGATCGCTTTCCTGCGCCTTGCGTGCAGCTAGCGCAAATCCGAAGTTGGGGGACCAGGTGACGGTAGCACCGGTTTGAGACAGGCAGCGCAGCCACAATGCAGGCCGGCGGACGAAATCCTGGGGCGAGAGTAAGACCAACGGAATACCGCGTGCCAGACACAAGAAGAAATTGTTGACCAGCCCCATATCGTGATAAAGCGGCGTCCAATTTACGCACACATCAGCAGGTGAAATCGCCATGGCTGCTGCCATTCCATCCAATGCCGCCAAAACCGCTTTTTGGTTCCACACGCAGATGCGCGGCGCTGAGGTTGTTCCAGAGGTGAGTTGCATGCCAGCGACATCGGTGGGCGTGGGAAGCACGGGCGTAAACGGCTCGTTGTCGAGTTCCTTGTGTTCCAGCTCCGGAGCAAATACAAACCTGGTTGCAGGAGAGCGGTCTTTAAGACCAGCAATATCCGACTTCATCGAAGGGGAGCAGATGACCACGCGCGGTTTGGTGGAATGAAGCACGCTGTGCAGCGTCTGATGCAGTTCCAGATTGCCTCCGACCAGTGTTGGCGGCGCAATGAGAAGAGGAACAGCACCAAGTAACAGAGCGGCAAGGAGCACGGTAGCAGAGGTCTCGCCGCTAGGTAGAACAATGATGCAAATATCACCCGGCTCTACGCCTTCTGCCCTCAGGTGTTGCGCGACAGCGACCGACTTGTTATAGAACTGTGAACGCGATTGCCAATGAATAGCTTCCTGCACCCCGTAAAAGCAGATGCAGCGCTGATCGGGCGATTCATTGAGCCGCGCCAGAATCTCTGCCTGTAATGATCCGCTCATGGCTGGTTACCACCTTTCCGAATGCGAATTCTTCAATTTGATTGCAGGCTGTAACAGCTGGTGGAATGTTTGGCAGGTTGTTCTTGAATGCCTGCACGTTATTTCTGAACAGCGGGTTTTCCAGGACCTCGGCCAAGGTACAGCGCAGTACATCGACTGTCAGATCAGCTGGGTCAATATATTTTCCGAGCGCGAGTTCCTCAACCTGCTGCGCACGAAGTAATTGTTCTGGAATCTGTGGAACAACTACCATGGGGGTCTCGCAGTAAATTGCTTCGGAAACACTGCTATCGCCTCCATGAGTGACAAACACTGATGCCTTTTGCAAAACGTCTGTCTGCTGAACAAAATGACAAAGCTCGACGTTATCGGGCACCTGGCCGAAGTCGTCCGGCGAGAAGTGCCCGCCCAATGAAATGATCGCCCGGCGGCCAAGCATTCCCAGCGCCTCGATGCACGTTCGAAAAAAATCCTTGTTGTCCACGAAAACCGCTCCAAGGGACACATAGATCAACTCGTAGGACTTTGAATACTTTTTTAGCAGCACGGTGGGGCCGACAAAGCTGCAGTGCGAAGACAAGCTTGAACGGGCCGGTTGAAGCATTTCCAGACCCAGCACCAGATGCAGGGCTTCGTCATTCACAAAGATATCGCCTTCGTCGGAGCTACCGGACGGATTCTGCTCGTAGAATTTTTTGGCTCTCTTACGGAAGCGCAGAAATGAAGACACACTGGACATGTCAACCGGAGACCGCTTTTTTTTCTCAGCACGCAGAATCGTAGTTGGATCAAGAAGGAATCCATTGGTCAGACATGCAGCCGGAATACCATGCTTCCTGGCAACGATCTTTGGCGCAGCCGTGAATTTGGAATGTAAGATCAGATCCGGAGATTCGCGCAGAACCTCAGCCTCCACAAAGTCCACCGTATGCTCAGCAGTCTCCAGCAGCAGTAAACCAAGCTCATATAAATTCATTGAGCTGTGAAATCTATTGGGAAAATAACCCGCATAATTGTTGTAAGCGATAAAGCCGAAAGGCGCATCCTGAACATACTGGCGAAATCCAGACTCATTGTAATGAACCACCTGATGCCCACGCTCCTGCAGCTCCAGCAGGATTGGCTCAATGGCGCGGTACATGCCAAGATTCGGTAGATGAAAAAACAAGATTTTCATGCCAGCGTTTTACTCGAAAAAGACATCCCATCTGGTATTCCGGAAATAGTTCTTCAACTGCTCATAATTCTTGATTGATTCCCGGGGAGAGGCTAGATTTTGCTTCTTCATTCGCGATGTTACCGATGCAGACGGGACTTTGAGAAAGGCAAAGACCCGCTCCAATGTGTCTTGCTGATTCTCGACTAAATCTTCATGGGTTACATTGATTCTGGGATGGTCCGCAAAAGCTGCATCCGCCTCTGCAGCCGAGTTACTTATCTTTTCAAAATACCGGCTGCACTCCTCCGGATCCAGATGCACAGAGAGTACTGCTTGCGGATCGCTTTTCAGGCTCCACCATTGACTGGTCATGTAAGCCTGCTTGAGCGATATGAGAGTATGCAGCATGTTTTTGCGCTGCAAATGAATTACCGCGAGGGATTGATCGGCGCGAAGAAACTCCCATGCTGTCCGGAATCGTTCATCGAGAATCTCCCAAACATAATTGCTTTCTATAAAGCTTGAGAACTGGGTATATTTCTCCTTCAATTGCGGCGCGGCATCGGACAGATCGACAAGCTTTGTGAAATAGTCCCTTGTCAAATGGTCATAGAACATCTTGAATCCGACGGCGGCGATTTCCAATTTATGGTCCTGGTACACCTTTTGCTGCAGGTATGTAACGGGATCATCCAGAACTTCAGTCAAGCTTGTTTTAGGCAGCATGTCTAAATTGAACAATTCACCATAAGTTTTGATATGCGGGTGAGCACTTAACAGAGAGAGCAAAAGGTTGGAACCGGTCCTGGCCGATCCCAGCACCATAAATCGTTGGACCTGCGACTTCGAATCCGTAGAAATGCTGATCAGATTAACGTTTGATGTGGTCACCGTGTTTCCCAATCCCAATAAGGTCCAAATTACCCTTAGCTAGTATGTCTCGTTAATATGTATCCACGGAATTTTGAGGCGCCTGCACAGCCGCCGTTGTCAATGTCTGAATTTGATCTGCAAAGTTCTTTCCGCAATCATCAGAGAACAGATCTGCTTTATAGACGAGCCGGCACACCAGTGCGCCGCCTTCATGGCGTAAGTGCAGGCTGAGATCCGCAAATGACTGGATGTCCATTGGCGTTGGAAGATGTTCCGCCCGGATACCCGCCCACGCACTATCTGCACCCGTGAGTGTCGGCATGAAGTTGAATACAACTTTGTAAGCCGGCCGCGTGGGGATGATCTGCCGCAGATAGCCGTATGGCAGGTCTTGATGAATGCACGCATCTACCAGGCTGCGGCGTATGCTATCGAGCAAGCTGAGAAACGTCACCCCAGTTTGGATTGAAGCACGCACCACAACGACATTCATGAACAGGCCAATTACCTCTTCAAACTCAGGACGACGGCGATCCGACAAGGGCACACCTACCGCAACATCATTTGAGCCGCAAAGCCGGGAGAGAAAGACCGTGAATATCGAGAGCATGGTTGCTGCCAGGGTAGTCCGCGCCCGGCGGCTCAAGACCACAAGATGGCCTACTACTTCTTCAGGAATTGTGAACCATGAGGAGCCGGGCCTTGTTGAAACGCCCAGCGCGCCAGCGTCCTCACCAGGCAGCATAAGAACAGGCAGCCCGCTTAACCTATTTGTCCAATATGTGTGGAGCTTGCGGCCACGCTCGGTGTTCAGTTGCTTTCGCTGCCACAACACGTAATCCTGGTATTGAGCCGGTAGTGGACGGACATTAGGCTCCAAGCCCGTTACACAAGAGCAATAAAACTCCCTGAGTTCTAACTCCAGCAACCTTCGCGACCAGCGGTCAAAGACGATATGATGTACTGCGATCGCCAGAATATGTTCATTGCTGCTCAGTTCTACTAGAGCGGCGCGGAGGAGCGGGCCGCAGACCAGATCGCACTGCTCCAGCAGCGGCTTGATTTGTTTCTCTACCATTGCGTTTGGAGTTGCGGGAGGGAAGCTCCGCCCATCTACAGTCGTAAAACTGAACGAAGGGGAGTTGGAGATCAATCTCACCGGTTGTCCATTGCGCACGACAAACCTGGAGCGCAGCACCTCATGACGCTGAACAATGGCTTCAAGGCTGGCCCTCAATGCTTCCTGGTCGAGTGCGCCATGAAGTCTCAGCACCAGCCACAGACTTCGGGCACAATCGAAGAACGGCAAGGTCCGCGGATCGCATAAATCGGACTGCCACATCAGTTCTTCGGAAAATGACAGTTCCATGCCGGATACATCAGCCGTGGGAATGGCCTGCATAAGCGATCCTCTATGATCGTGAACCGGCAACCCGCTAACTGCCAGATCGCTCACGCTTGCTCTCTCTCAACAATCTGTTCGGGATTGGGCTGTATGCTCGCAATCTCGGAAGCGACTTGGGCGATAGTTGCCGATTCCAGGAGAAACAGCTCAAGCGGAACCTCCACGCCAAAGGTCGCGATAATCCGGTTAATGCAGCGCATGGCCGCCAGCGAGTCACCTCCCAGACTGAGGAAATCATCATGGATGCCAATTTGGTCTGTATTCAATACTTCGGACCAAATCTGCAGCAGAGTTTTCTCGGCTTCGGTATAGGCCGGAATTGCTGAGCTTCCGTTGATGTTGTTTTGCGTCATTCTGGGCGAGACTCCAACCTGAAGCATTAATTTGCCAGTGACTCGAGCGCGTTCGCGAGAACCCGTCCCGTATAATCTCCGTAGAGAATGCCTTTCCTGGTCAGCACAATAGAGTCATCTTCAATTGTGATGAAATCTTCTTTTTGAAGCTGCCGCACAGCAGGTTCACAAAGCCTTACTAAATCGAAGCCGTGCCGTTTCTTGAACCTGCGCCGGTCGAATCGAATCAGCTTCATTCCCAGAATGACGTCTCGCGTCATGAGTTCAAGGTTGTTGTACACGTATGCCCGGAACAACGGCAGTTGTTCCTGCTCCAGCATTTCAGAATAACGTTGCAAATCATTCGTATTCTGGTATGCCCAGTTCCCAAGCGACCCGAAGGCCGAGCTTCCAAACGCGTAAACATCGGTGCCCTGCCATTTGGTTGTGATGTGACGCTGGGTGTATTGATCGCCTCGGTTGAAAGTGAAGAAGTTCACCGGCTGGAGGCCGGCGCCGGTCAACTCATCGAGCGCGTAACGGGCCAGCTTTAGCTCCTCGTCGTCTGAGGGAAGAGTGATATTCTGGCGTCTCAGATTCGTGTAGTACTCTGTGTTCGCATAAATCTCAAGCTTGTACACGGTGACGCTGTGAGCTCCGCTCTCGATAGCGCGGCGAATAGAGTATGCCCAGGTTTGAGGAGTCTCCCCCTGCAAGCCGCTGATCAGATCAATATTTACCACTGCGCCGGTTGAAAGAGCGGTCTCGATCGCCTTCATGGCCTGCTTTTCGGTGTCTTTGCGGCCTGTGCGAAAAACGACTTCATCACAGAATGATTGAATGCCGAGATTGATACGGTTCACTCCGTGTTGCGTGAGTATCTCAGCCTTGCGGGCAATCAGGGAAACCGGTTCTGCTTCGAAATTGATCTCCGGATCCACAAGTGTGAGGTTCTGACGCAATGTCTGCATGATGCGCTGAATATTCGCAGGGCTCAGAAGCGAGGGCGTGCCACCGCCGAAATAAACTGAGATCGCAGGCCGTTCCCGCAGGTGAAATTGTTCTGAGGCCATCCTGATCTCACGACATAAGGAATCGACATAGCGGTCAATTTCACTGAGTTCCGATTCGCGCAGAGTTGTTGTCTTGTAATGACAATAGGCGCACCGCTGAATACAGTAGGGAAAATGAAGGTACACGTTTAGCGGTTTTCTGTTCAGGCCTTGTTCCACAGCATCCGGGCGCCACTGCCGGAAATCGGGATAATTTGTTACAAACCCCCGCCTGGTTACTTCCAATTGATCCTGTATCACATTCAGCATTTTCCACCTAAGATTGGTTGCTTTGTACGTTGTACTGGACTGTCTGGCGCTCCTGAGCTATGAAGCCAGCTAAAAGAGTGAGATTATTGAATAGTGCGACGTCCAACACGCGATCATCAAAATGGAGCCCGAACCGGTCCTCAATTCGCGCAATCAATTCGGCAATTAAAATTGAATCGAGCCCCAAGCCGCTCTCCAGCAGGGAATAGTCATCGGGAATCTCATCGCGAACAACATTGAGTTGCATATCTTCCACCAGAATATGCTTGATTTGCTGAATAATATCCGTTGTTTCAGTCAACTTATTTTCCACCTTCCTCAATTACCGCGGTGAAGATCAGCGCTCGACCCAGCCGGTTGCTTCGTCCGAGCCATCTTGCATGGGATGCATCACACCGAAACAGGTTCCAGGCAGCTCATTTTTTAGTTTAGTAGTCCAATCTTTCAATGCAGAAAATTAAGATACCCTAAACTGAGCTTGCCTGCCAGAATGATTTGCGCGTTCAGGTTCAATTTTGTATTGGCCAATATAAAACGCACAGTCGGAAGGTGCATGATGGTAGCTCAACTCTTTGTTTGTTTTAATGTTATCTAGTAAAAAACAGCATTTATCTAGTTTCAAAACGGAACTAGCTAAGTTCCAAAATGGGAATTATCTAGCTTCAAAATGGTATTTGTCGCGACTAACAAACGCTATGCTTCCATTTGTTTCTAAAAAGCTTAGCACCGGAGTAGGTGGCTCACTGTCTTGCTTGACTAGGCGCCATAAGGAGTGGTACTTTAGCGACCTTTAGCTTCTAAGAACGCAATCTTTTTCAAGAACAAACTAGCCGGTTCGCGTCATCCGAAGCCGCA
This sequence comes from Candidatus Angelobacter sp., assembly GCA_035653315.1. Classification (GTDB taxonomy): domain Bacteria; phylum Acidobacteriota; class Terriglobia; order Terriglobales; family Acidobacteriaceae; genus Angelobacter. The sequence continues at coordinate 3,375 of DASRCD010000285.1, read as the reverse complement.
TTTCAAATACAAAGCAAAATAAGAACCTGGTTATGGAAATCAATGTCATCTCAGCCTTTTACAAAAGTTATACCTTCACATCTTCGTGTTAAACGGCAGCAGGGTTGCTGTTAAACGCCCAAACCGACTTGCGAGCTTGATGCTGGAATACACGATTAGAGAAGGTAAGGAGCCTGCCTTGCGTGACATTTCATCAGAGGAGGCAATATGACAGGATGGGTAATGCCTCAGCTTAAGGGCATTCTGCGGCGGCTTGGTCGTACACCGGTATTCACAGCGGTCACATTGGTGATCCTGGCCGTGGGAATCGGGGCGACCACGGCCATTTTCAGCGTGGTTAATAGCATTCTGCTGCGGCCTCTTCCCTATTCGCACCCGGAGGAACTCGTCGAGATAAGAGTTACGGCCCCGGGACTCGGGGTTTCGGTTCTAACCTTATCTCCGGAATCCTACTTCACCTTTCGGGAAGAGAATCGCGTGTTCCAGGAGATCGGGCTTTATGATCCGGGAATAAACGCCCAGGGTCAATCCGTGAACATTACCGGGCTCGATGAACCAATACGCGTGCCGGCTCTCCCTGTAACAGCGAATGTGCTGTCCATTCTGCGGATTGCGCCACTATCTGGGCGCTTCTTCACCCAGGAAGACGAGGTACCCGGCAGCGCGGACACTGCGATCCTGACTTACGGCTTTTGGTTGAGCCACTTCGGCGGGCGCCCGGTGATTGGAAAGACCATCGACGTGGATAGCAAGCCGCATACGATCATCGGCGTGTTACCACAGAGCTTTCGTTTCCTGGACAATACTGACTTGGCCATACTCCTGCCGCTGAAGTTGGAGCATGCGGGCCCCACCATCAACTACTGGGACTTTGCGGGCATTGCCCGACTCAAGCCGGGTGTGACAATGGCGGAGGCGAATACAGATGTCGCGCGAATGCTGGACATCTTGGGCAGGCGCCTTCATCCGGAGCCGGCTGGTCTCGAAAGATGGAATCACGCTAGGTTCGGGCCGAGATTGCAATCTCTGAAGCAGGCTGTGATTGGAAACGTGGGTAACGTCTTGTGGATCGTGATGGCTGGTGTTGGCTTCCTCCTGTTGATCGCTTGCGCCAATCTGGCCAACTTGCTTCTGGTGCGTGCCGAAGGGCGAAAGGACGAGATGGCCATCCGCGCTGCGCTGGGAGCAAGCAGCAGACGCATTGCCAGGGAATTTTTTCTGGAAAGCCTGGTTTTGGCGGTGCTTGGCAGTTTGTTGGGCCTGGGAGTGGCTTACGGAGCTTTGCGAATCCTGATCGCGGTCGCGCCCGCGAACCTGCCTCGGCTGAACGAGATTGGGATCGATGGAAAGGCTATTTTATTCACACTGGCAGTGTCGGTAGCTGCTCTTCTGCTTTTTGGTTCCGCCCCGGCTCTTCAATACGCGGGTGCTGGTTCTGGAAGCGGACTGCGGGAAGGTGGACGGTCCATGAGCGAAAGCCGTGCGCGGAAACGTTTGCGCGGCCTGCTTGTCGTCATCCAAGTGGCGCTGGCTCTCGTCCTGCTGGTGAGCTCAGGGCTGATGATTCGCACATTTCACGCGCTGACCAGAGTTAACCCGGGATTCGTGGCTCCTTCAGAAGTCCAGACGTTTCGCGTCGACATTCCCGAGACAATGGTGAAAAACCCAGTGGATGTGACCCGCCTTGAGGAGGCGATTTCGCATAAGCTTGAGGCGATTCCGGGCGTATCCTCAGTGGGTATTTCCAGGAATCTTCCCATGGACGGTAGTCTTTGGGGGGAGCCGATCACGCTCGAGGGCCGTATCTATGGTTCCGGCGAAATTCCCCCGCGCGCCCGGTTTGGGTTCTTGGCACCGGGTTTTCTCAAAACCCAGGGAACACCGCTCATCGCAGGTCGCGAGTATACCTGGAATGACATCTACAATGAGCCTCCAGTAATCATGGTATCCGAGAACTTCACGCGCCAATATTGGGCCAATCCCGCGGATGCGTTGGGCAAGAAGATTCGCGGGGTGAAAGACTGGCGAGAGATTATCGGCGTGGTGGGAGACGTTCACCTGGACGGTGTCGATAAGGAAGCACCTGTTTCGGTGTATTGGCCGATCCTGACGTTTGAGATCGACGGGAATCCAGCTGAAGGAGTACGGCGTCGCGTCGCTTTCGCTATCCGCTCTCAGCGCACGGGCTCGGAGAGTTTCGAGAAGGAAATACGCTCCGCCGTGCGATCCGTCTCTCCCAACCTTCCGATCTTCGAGATGCACACACTGAATTATTACTATGCGCAATCCATGGCGCATACTTCCTTCATGCTAATGATCCTCGCTGTTGCAGCGGGCATGGCACTGTTTCTCGGGGCTGTAGGGCTTCATGGCGTAATCGCATACTCGGTAGTGTTGCGCAGACACGAGATTGGTATTCGCATGGCACTGGGCGCACAGAAATTTGACGCGCTGAAACTGGTGGTGGGCGACGGGTTGATTCTGACATTTTTGGGTATCGGCATAGGAATTTGCGCGGCGCTGGGTCTCACCCGGTTCCTATCGACTCTGCTGTATGGAGTCAAGCCCGCCGATCCTCTTACATTTACCGCTGTCAGCTTTTTTATTGTGGCAGTGGCCTTTTTCGCGAGCTATACACCCGGACGTGCGGCCGCTAAAGTAGATCCGGCAAAAACGCTCAGAAATGGATAGCTTCACTGTGACCACTTAGCTCCCGATTTTTATTGCACTAGCGCCCCTTCTCGACATCTTCCGGCTGCGTGAAGGTCAATGTGTTAAGAGACCTGCAGCGCGTGGAAGATTTTGCAGCGTATTCGGCGGACCTGCCGAATACCGCCACGTTCCGCTTCTGGAGGAGACATATGTATTTTTCTCTTTGCGACATAACACTGCGTAAGGACAAGCGATGAGTAACTCTACGATCACGCACCCGATGGCCGACTCCAGGAGCAGTGCCCGCGCCGGTGGCCGGTTATCGGCGATGGCCGTAATCCCGAAGATCGAATGTAGAAGAGCTCTACCTTTGTCGTTTGCGCAGGAGCGGCTGTATTTTTTGGCGCAAATAGAAGGTGGCAATAAGGCATATCAGAGCCTCAGCCGTCTCCAGTTACGGGGAGAATTGGACCGGGACGCCCTTCGGCGAGCGCTGAATCAAATTGTGGCACGGCATGAGGCATTGCGCACAGTTTTCACACTGATCGAGGGTAAGCCTTCCCAACGGATTGCGGACAAACAGGACAGCCAGTTTCACCTTATAGAGCATGATCTTCGGGAATGCGACGATACCGCGGCAGAGTTCGAGCGCCTCATAGCCGAAGAGGCCGGTACACCTGTCGATCTATACGCAGGTCCACTGATTCGTGGACGGCTGATCCG
>DASRCD010000284.1:0-3861 GCA_035653315.1 Candidatus Angelobacter sp. | reverse complement strand
ATCTTGCATGCCGGGAGCGGCGCCGGCACCCAAAGGCCTGCAACTGTTCTGATGTGTAGGCGCATTCATCATGTGTCCGCTGCAGAAACTCTTCCTTAGCACCCGTGTGCACGTTGTTTGTTTTTGCACATGCGCGGTCAGGTACTTTGTGGGGCTTTCCCGTGGGCGGAAACACCGCTCCCAACCCCACTCCCATGAAATTCGGAACTCTTCAGGACGTATCCTTGGATATTTCTGGCGACGTAAAACAGCTTTACGGTCAAAAGCAATTTCCTGAGGCCGTGGCGCGCGGAAAATGCAAGATCACAGGCAAATCCAAGTTTGCTTCCATTAATGGCAAAATGTTCAATGACCTTTTCTTCGGCCAGACCCTGGGAACTGGCATGATCAAAACCGCCCTTGACGAAGCGGCCACCATTCCAACCACGCCATTCACCGTCACTGTTTCCAATGCGGCGCAGTTCAAGCAGGATTGGGGTGTACGCTATGTAAGCACCGGCATTCCGCTGACGCGCGTGCCTTCTGCGCCAGCCTTGGGACAGTACAGCGTCAATAGTTCCACCGGCGTTTACACCTTTGCCGCCGCGGATACCGGCGCAGCCGTTCTTATCTCTTACACCTTCAGCGCAGCTTCCACCGGCACGCAGCTCAATATCACCAACCAGTTGATGGGCTTTGCCCCTACCATCCAGGTATTGCTGGAAACCGTTTACAACACTAATCAATTCTCTGTGCTGCTCTATTCGGTCATCGCTTCCAAGCTTAGCTTCGCCACCAAGCAGGAGGATTTCATCATTCCTGAATTTGACTTTGAAGCTTTTGCCAATGCGGCCGGCCAGGTAATTGATATTTATTCCAACGAGTAGCGGTTCAGAGCGGGCTTGGCTATTCTCGCCCGCTCCTTTTTCTTTCATCATTTCTTTCAGGAGAGCAATTATGCTTAAGCAGCAAACGGTATCTACTTCTTTGGGACAACTCACTGTCTCATCTCTCACGCTCGGCGAATTGCGCCAGTTGGACGCGCTTTTTCAGGAAAAAACATCATCCGAACTTTCTGGCTTTGCCTCGTCCCTCCGGTATCTTCCGGTAATCCTGAATGCCCTCAGGAAAGTCCATCAGGATCTGACGGCGGAGCAGCTTGAAAATGGGCTCACCTTCGATGATTTTCACGTCCTGTTCAACACTGTTCTTGAGGTTTCCGGCTTGAAGAAGGCTTCAGCGGGGGAACCGACTCCGGTACCGGTATAGTCGATTGGCCGTTTGTCTTCGGCCACGTCGCCACCGCTACCGGATGGACCTTGCATCACATTGAACAGCTTACCCTCTGGGACCTCAACGATCTCATGGCTTACTGGCATGACTATCCGCCTACCCACGTTCTGGTTGCGGCTTATCTGACAAATGGAAACAAGAAGACTTCGGGCAAGCATCGCCAAAACAAAACCGGCGTAGATAAAAAGGCTAACAGCAGCTTCGGTTTCGATGATCTGGCTCGGGAAGTGGCGTTTGCGGGGGGCACAATAACCAACAAGCTCCCTGAAACTTATCGGCTTCGCTAATTTGCTTGCTCAATAAAAGCTGCTTTGCTACACTTTCGCCCCAAAGATACCGAAATAAATGGCTGCCTAGGTGATCCTGGAATATGTTGCTTGCAACATCAATACCACACTATTAGGGATGACAAATAAATGCGCTTCAGTGGCGAAACAGAACGTTCTAAACGTAGCGAATCTATCAATCAAGATGGTCAAAAGCAAGATGGAAAAAAGTTGAATAAGATGGCAGCTGTTTTATTACTGACAATCTTTGCTTTAGTATCCGGCTGCTCCGGCAAAAAAGATCAGAAAGCGATTATTGATGCGCTGAACAAAGGCATGAATCATGATCGCATCATGGTGTATTTACCGTTGGGTCGGGTGGGGCCGGCATGCTCTAGCCTCAATGTTGAGTCAAAACCCGTGCCGGATCAGGTGGTTTATGCTGGCGCGCAAAAGGCTGGTTTGATAACCATTACGCCAGATGGCCCCAACTTTTGGAAAGTAGAACTTGTAAATCCTACACCACAGATGACGGACGCATTCAAAAGGGTTTCGCACAATACAAAAGATGGTTGTGATGCTATGGCACTTAGTTTTTCTATTGCAAACAAAAAAGTGGCAGAGATCCAGAATGTTCATAAAATTGCTGACAATCAATCGGAAGTGGAGTTTACCTGGAAGTGGACCTTGGTATCGTTTGGACCAAAATTCGTCAATGCCCTTTCTTCCCGGGAACTTGCAGGCTTAAATGAACATTTAAGAAACCCGGTTCTCGACCAACATTTTGATCCCTCCTTTAACATTGCGGATATGGCTCAAACGGGTGCTCCTCAAACGGCAAAAATGATCGTAACCAAGTCCGGTAATGACTTGGAAGCTGAACTCTCATCAGATGGGAAAATCGCGGAGGCAAAGCGAAAATACGAAGCTTTGCAGGCTCAATTGACACAATTGGAAAACTCTATGCCTAAACCTGGCGAATGGGTTCGTGCTGCAGCAACTGACAAAATGGACGGAAGCGAGTCTGTGCAGTTCAAGACGTTTTCAGAAAATAAGGTCCAACTTTCTGAAGGCGAGGAAAGATTACTTTTGGCGATTGGATGCGACCAGCACCTGCATTTATAGGTAGCGGGGGCCTTTGAATTTCCACAGGGATAACGGGCTATAAAGTCAGCGGGCAGCGTCCGTGTTTAGACCACGAACGCTAGCCCTAACCAAAGCACCTGATTGGAGGCACATTTGGCTGACCGTAAGAATACCAAGAGACGCAAGCGGAGCGGCTTCGCTGAAGTCAAAGGCAAGATCGTGGATAGCATTGAACTAAGGCCCACAGAAAATGGATACTCAATCGGAATCATGTTCGAGGACAGAACATTTCTCAGCTTCGATTGCGAGCCGCACCTTACCGTTTTCCCTGAGTTGTCTGACTGGAGAACCAAGAATTACAAGCCGCTGAAAAGATGGCCAACCGTAAGCAATTAGCAGTTTTGGGCGACTCGGCAACGGGTCGCCCTGTAAAATAAAGCCATGCCCAAGAAGAAGAAAATCGACCCCGCAAAACTAGCTGCAAAACTCCGCAAAAGAGCCAGTGCTACCAAAAAGAGAGCCAAAAAGGGCGAGGACACCAGCCAAGCGGCTCTCCGCATTGTTAGGGAAGCAACAAAAGGCCACTAAAAATCCCAAAAAATAAATTGAATCCCTGCTTGACCGCTCCGGCATCAAAAGTACGTTTGTTTTGATGATTTTAAGTTCTCACCTCCGGCAAGTAATTATTACTTGCCGGAGGTGAGAACTTAAATTAGCAATAATTTACTTGCTCCTAGCGCATTAATCTGGCATCTTATGGATATGCAAAAGCGGTCAAGCACAATAAGGCGAATCGCAAATCAAATTGTCCATGCCACCGAAGGAATAGACCTTCAAGGAAAAAATCCGGCTGCCGTAGCTTTGGGCAGGCGTGGTGGCCTTAAGGGCGGAAAGGCTCGGGCTGCAAAGCTGACTCCTGAGCAGCGCACTGAAATCGCAAGACTGGCTGCCAATTCGAGGTGGTCAGAGAAAGGCAAGTAAATGGCTTCTCCGGGGATACCCCCTATACCGCTAACTGCCAATCAGTTCATTGAGCAGCAGTTGGATGCACAACTAAAAACGATTGAAGGAGTATTTCTAGCGCACGCCTTAGCATTCAACGGCCCGCTCTATATGGGGGTCGATGATATATTTCGTGCGGTTATCGAGAAGCGACATCAAACGGAACCGGCTTCTGAAAAGCTGGTGATTCTGCTGACCACAACCGGGGGCTATTTGGAACCCGTACAGCGTATGG